>JAGQWZ010000204.1 GCA_020436835.1 Saprospiraceae bacterium
GATTTGGAATTAGTTGAATTCCTGAAATTACGTCTTGGATATGGAATTATAGGAAATGAATCCATCGGTCCTTATTCCTCCCAGGCACTTCTGGTGCCGACCGATGTCGTTTTTAATGACGTACTGACCATCGGTTTCGAACCATTCATCTTCCCTAATAGTGATCTGCGTTGGGAATCGACCGAGCAATTTAATTTTGGATTGGATTTTTCGACTGCCGGTGGTCGAATACAGGTCACCACTGACTATTATATCAAGAATACTTTTGATCTCCTATTGTCCACGGATGTCCCTTTTTACTCTGGATTCACCAGTGTGTTTAGTAATGTGGGGGATCTTAAAAATTCCGGTTTTGAATTTAGTGTAAGCAGCCACAATCTCACCGGCGCTTTTACCTGGAACACGGATTTTAATATCGCCTGGAATCAAAATACAATCACCAATCTGGCCGGGAGAGATAATATACCCAATAGTGCCAGTCTTTTTGGAGTTGAAAGTTGGGCCCTGCTAACGGAAGGCGAGCCTGTGGGCCGATTCTATGGACTAATTACGGACGGGATTGTTCAAATCGGAGAAAACACGGAAGCTGTGGCCAACTTTGCCGCCGCTCCTCCGTTGGAGCCGGGGGACCGTAAATTCGTCGACAGGAATAATGATGGGGTGATCAATGGTGATGACCGGACCTTTATCGGCAGTGCCCAACCCGATTTTAGTTTTGGAATAAATAATTCACTTTCATATAAGGGATTTGACTTAAATTTTTTCCTGCAGGGTGTTTCAGGAAATCAAATTGTCAACTTCAATAAATTTCTGGTCGAGCAACAAAATGGCACCAGCAATATCACGCTGGAGTATTTTGCTAACCGTTGGACTCCTCAAAATCCCAGCAACCGCTATCCGAAGGTAAATGCAGATCCGGGACTGGCTCGCCGGTTTATCTCTGATGCAGAAGTGGAGGACGGTTCTTATTTACGTCTTAAAAATGTGACACTCGGTTATTCTCTACCTGCCAATATTTTGAATAAATATAAAATCGCCAACTGCAAAATATATTTAACAGCAAAAAACCTTTATACACTTACCAATTATAGTGGATTTGATCCGGAAGTAAGTCATTTCGGACAAAGTGCAACGAATATGGGAGCAGATTTAGGTGGGTATCCGACCACTAAATCCTACATTCTCGGAATTAATCTTGGATTTTAGTGATGAAAAGAATCGCATTGATAAAAATAGTATTCAAAAACAAATTAGCCTTTGCATTGATTGCGATCCTTGCGGTTTTTTCCCCACAATGTGAAAAACCACTGGAAGAAAATCCGACTTCCCTGCTTACCAACAAAGTTTTTTATCAGACTCCGAATGATGCCCTGCTTGCAGTAAATGCAGCTTATGATCATTTGGGTAGCGGCTCCAATAACAGTGACTTCGGGGGTGTTTATTTCAATAATTATTGGGCGGTGCAGGCACTAGCCTCTGACAACGGGAATTCCGGCCGGCCGGAGCCGAATGCTGTCCAGTTGGCAGAATTCCGGCATGACGCCAGCAATTTGATGGTGCAGGATATATGGGAAGACATTTACCGGACGATCAATC
The DNA here is from genome assembly GCA_020436835.1 of Saprospiraceae bacterium. Taxonomy (GTDB): domain Bacteria; phylum Bacteroidota; class Bacteroidia; order Chitinophagales; family Saprospiraceae; genus JABDMH01. The sequence continues at coordinate 1,597 of JAGQWZ010000204.1, forward strand.
TCGCCAATCTGGCCATCGCTAACATCCCTGGAATTGAAATGGACGAAAGCCTGAAAAGCCGTTTCCTGGGTGAAGTGCACTTCATCCGCGGATTGATGTACTTTGAGTTAGTCAGGATGTTTGGTGATGTTCCGCTCCTGACCGTCCCCACAGAAGACCTTTCCATCTTAACCATCTCACGCACTCCGGTCGAGGAAGTATACGCACAATTGATCAGTGATTTACAGATGGCCGAAGCGACACTCCCCGTGCGGTATAGCGGTGCGGATATTGGACGGGCTACCACCGGTGCTGCTTCCGGTTATCTGGCGCGCGTTCATCTCACCCGCGAGGAATGGTCCCTGGCCCAACAGCAGGCAGAAAAAGTGATGGCCCTGGGAGTTTACCGGCTGCTTCCTGACTTTGCCGATGTTTTTAAGATCGCCAATAACAATAGCGATGAGGTAGTTTTCGCCACCAATTTTACCTTAAATAATGATGCCATCTGGGAAACCAGTCAATTTAACGTACGTGCACTACCCCTGGCGCTGAATCGAAACTCCAATTCCTGGGAAGTACCAACCCTGGATGTTTATAATATTTTCGATGATTTAGACCGGAGAAAAGAAGTGACTTTCGCCACTAGCTTTACCGAAAGTGACGGTACGGTTCTGGAATTCCCCCCTCATATCTTCAAATACTGGGACCAGCAGGCTGAACCAAGTGCCAGCAGTGGTGGCAATGATTTTTTCAATCTGCGTTATTCGGATATTTTATTGATGTATGCGGAGGCATCTAATGAATCTAACGGTGGGCCTAGTGCTGAAGCCTATGAAGCCATCAACCGGGTACGAAGGAGAGCCCGATTTGCGGAGGGAGAAGAAAGAAACACCTTGCCCGACCTCAGCGGACTGGATCAGGCGGGGTTTAGAGAACAAGTTTGGCTCGAAAGGAGAAAAGAATTTGTATGGGAAGGACAAAGATGGTTTGACCTGGTTCGACAAGAGCGTTTAAAAACAAGAGTGGAGGCTGCCAAGTCCGGAATAAGCGTAGACGAAAATAAATACAAGCTTTTCGGAATTCCTCAACGGGAAAGAGACATTAATCCGAATCTTTCACAAAATCCGGGATATTAATGGCTCCAGTTGAAAAATATTATAAATACTGGCTTTTCCTGCTGATCCTTGGCGCCAGTCTGCCCACAAATGCCCAGGATACAATAGCACCTCCAACACTGAGCCATCGCAACATCCAGATTGGGTACGGTCAGACGATACGTGGAGCCAGTGCCAAAGTAAATCAACATACTCGCAGCGCCACCACAGCCGATCAGTTGCTGCAAGGAACCGCTGCCGGTATCTATGCTGTACAAAATAGTGGTCAGCCGGCGGGAGAAATGGGCATCCATATCCGGGGGTTTCGCTCCTTGCTTGCCAGCAATCAACCTCTTTATCTCATTGATGGAATTCCTTATTATAATGAAACCGGCTGGAGCAGTGCAGGTTCGGTATTTGGTCCTGCAGCAAGTCCGCTGGCCTTCCTCAATCCACAGGATATAGAAGAGATCCGGGTATTGAAGGATGCGGCTACCACCTCACTATATGGCTCCCGGGCTGCCAATGGCGTGGTCATCATTCGTACGAGAAGGACCTTGCCCGACAGCCTAAAAGTGTCGTTTAATGTCAGTTTTGGCTCTCAAACCCCCATAGGTACCTATGAGCTGGCCAATGCAAATGAATATGCCGGATTTCTTAATCAGGCCTATAACAATGCAGGGCTGGATGCCCGCTATGATAATCCCAATGCATTCGGCACCGGTACCGACTGGCAGAATAGCATCTACCGGGACCAGGCGTGGCGTCAAAATTATCACCTGGGCATCTCCGGAGGAGGAGAAAAAGTCAAATATTACCTCAGTGGGGAATATTTGGATCAAACGGGAATAATCATCGGCTCTGACTTCCAACGTTACAGCTTTCGGGCTAATATGGACGCACAAATCAATGATCGGACCAGTCTTAGTAACTCCTTGACCTTCAACCGGGTAGAATCTAATACCGTGGCTTCCGACGCAGGATACAATGAGTCAGGGGTGGACGTTATTACCGGTTCACGGATCTTCAACCCGATTCTTTCCCATCAAAACGCCGATGGTTCCATCAACAGATTTCATTTTGCTGCTGACAACGCAGGCTTGTCATCCGGAATGTTACAAAGTACCTTCATCCAACCTAATCCGCTTCTCCTTGCCGGAAGCACTGATAGCAAGTCGTCCACTTCCAGAGTTAGCAATAACCTTCAACTAAAGGTTAGCATTTTAGACAATCTCTCCCTAAATGGAACAATTGGCGTAGATGCTCTTTTTAACGAAGAATATACTTTCATACCCGGGGCTTTGTTCCTGGGTGCTAATCAGGGAACCGGATCCGGGGCAAAACTTGATGCTCTAAAATTTATCAATCAGTATTTTCTGGAGTTTAATCAAAAATATTCCGGAGATCAAAAGTTGGACCTGGTAGCAGGGTATAGCTGGGAGGGATGGCGTAGAGAGGTCCTTGCCGGAAGGTCGGTTGGATTTGACAATGAAACGCTGCGTTACTACAGCCTTACCGTAGGCCAACAAAAAATTCTGAATTCAAACATCAGTGAATGGGGAATGCAATCATTTTTTGGAATGGGCCAGTATTCCTATAAAGACATCCTCAATCTCACCCTGAGTGCCAGGGCGGATGCCATTAGTATTTTTGACAATAAATGGTCCTTATTTCCTACACTCGCATTTTCGTGGGATCTGAGACAATCCAGTTTAGTCAGGTCCCAAAAGATTTCCAGCATAATAGTCCATAGTAGTATAGGTTCGACGGGAAATCAGAGCATACCCCCTTATAGCAGATTTTCGCTGTTAAATGAATATAATGCTGCGTTAAATGGTGCCACCATCAATGGAATCAGCATTGATAAAATTGCAAATAATCAGCTTGAGGTAGAAAAGACAGAAAAGTATGATCTGGGAATTGAAGTGGGTTTCAAAGAAAATCACTTGATTTTTGATTTGGATTTTTACCGTGAAAACACCCGCAATGCCATAGGCCTGATCCCGCTTCTGGCAACTAGTGGCTTTGAATATGGTGTGGCAAATATCGCTTCGATCTCTAATCAGGGCCTCGAATTGAGTGCCAGCACCAATCATAACGTCGGCACAGCCAATGCATCGTTTCAATTTTTTATCTCCCTGAATAAAAACAAAGTCGAATCACTAGATCTGCAAGACCAACTGATCTCCGGGCTGCCTTTCTCGGGTATTACAGATTGGTCCCTTACCAAGAGCAATTATTCTCTGTCGACATTTTACAAGAGAAATCCGGATCAATTCGAGCAATCCATTCTGGGCAGCGCAGCGCCAAAAATGATCACCGGCCTCTTTAGCAAATGGGATTTCAAAGACCTCGACTTCAGTATTTCTCTGCACGGGGCATTTGGGCAAAAGATGATTAATGCTAATAATCTTTACCTGCAAAATCCAAGCGGTGAATTTAATGTGCTTGCAGACTATCTGCATTCCAATATTGCACCAGCATTCGAACCGGGAAAGCCTCAAGTCCTAACAGAAGATCTTATTGAAGATGCCTCCTACCTTCGGGTACAGAATATAACCATCGGGTATACAATTCCATCCACCCTTCTCACCGGATCTTCGATCAAGAAACTTAGAATTTATGGGTCGGTGGAAAACATATTTACATTGACAGCTTATTCCGGTCTGGATCCGGATGTAAGTCATTTTGGATCTTTAACGCAATATCAGGGAGTGGACCTGGGAAGTTATCCGAAAGCTAAAATGTTTTTATTGGGATTAAATGTAGATTTTTAATGAATTTCAGGATCTGGATCATATTAATCATTATCTCTATCAACAGTTGTTATCATGACGAAGATCCTAGGTCTTTTATCACTCCGGATGAATTTTTCCAGGAAGACCGCGATGCCCGCGCGGCAGTTGATGCCATTTATTTTCATATAAACTCGGGAAATAGTATCTATAGCCGCCAATATTGGCTTCTTAACGCATTGTTTTCCGATCTGGCGGTATCGGATGGATTGGATCCGGACCTTCAACAATTGAGTGAATTTAGTTTGTCGTCAGAAAACCGAACGATAGAAGCTATTTGGAAGGGACTTTATGCCGGTGTGGCGAAGGCCAATTATGCTATTCAAAATATTCCTTCCGCTCCCATTTCAGAAAATGAAATAACCTCTTTATTGTCGGAAGCCCGCTTTCTCCGCGCTTTCTTTTATTTCGATCTGGCCAGATTTTTCGGTGATGTGCCCATCGTCACAGAGATTGAACTTGATATCAACAACATTAATTATCCATTGAGATCACCACTGGATAGTGTATACAAATTTATAGAAGAAGACCTAAATTTTGCTTTTGAAAATCTACCTGCCACCGGCAATCCGGGAAGACCAACGAAGTATAGTGCTGCCGCCCTTCTCTGTAAGTATTACCTGACTACTAAAAACTATACCCGAGCTGCCCAGGCCTCCAGATTTCTAATACAGGGCACATTTATATTACAAAATGATTACGCCAATTTGTTTAAAAATAATAATCAGAATAACGCCGAATTCATTTGGAGCGCGAATTTAAATTCAGGTAACGGTTCAAATATAAATTTCCTCACCCTCCCTTATCCCCTTGGTGGTCTTGGCCGCATCCTGCCTACCTCCTCATTTTATGAACAATTTGAAGAGCAGGATCGCCGGAGTGAGGTCACATTTATCCATGGCTATATTGACAATCAGGGAAATGAAGTTTCCATTGCTCCCCACGTACAAAAATTTTGGGACAGAAGCGCCGAAACGGTCGTCGGTGATTCACCGGTAGACTTTCCTCTGGTTCGTTTCGCCGATATCTTGCTGCTCCACGCTGAGGCATTGAATGAACTGCGAAATGGCTCCAGTGCCGAAGCCCTAGGCGCCATCAATCTGGTACGTGCCAGAGCCCGGTATAATGGAACCACCACCCTGGACATTCTGTCGGATCTGGACCGCATGGACAAAACTGAATTTGCTGCCGCTATCCTCGAAGAAAGAGAAAGAGAGTTAGGCTGGGAAGGTCACCGGTGGTTTGACCTGGTACGATTTGCCCGGCTTGAAGAAAAAGTATCGGAAGCAAAGCCCGGGGCCAATGTTGCATCTATACACTATCTTTTACCAATTCCGGCATCGGAAATAAAAGCAAATAAGAATTTAACTCAAAATCCGGGATATTAATATTTGATAAATTGTACTTTGTCTCTAATGAATCAACCGCAGGAAATTTCTACTACTTCAAAATATATTGACTCGCCTCCTAATTACGATAAATTCCCTTTTATTAGTGTCACGGAATCATCTTCAGATTGTATCTGTGGCTGGAATGAAATTATCCCCACTCTAATCAATGCTATTGCAGATAAATCACCGAAGTCAACCATTGTCTTTGAAACGTATCCCGGGATAGATCATACGGAAATTCTGAAAATGCTGACCCGGGAGTTGCAACCGGACTCCTGTATAAACACGCTGGATCTTTTTAAGCCCGAAAAGGAATTAAATGCATTATTATCACCATTTCTGGGGGATCATCCGATCTTTGGAAAGCTGAATGACCTGGAGCTCCGGGATTTTTTTGATCCCGGGAAACTGGAATTAGCACGTGACGAAATCAGAGCCAGAAAAACCGGTATTCAACTTATCTTCGGACCCGGGGCCAAAGATATTTCCGAAGAAATCTCGGTGCTTGTTTATGCCGACCTGGCCCGTTGGGAAATCCAACAACGCATGCGCAGGCACGAAGTGGATAATCTCGGTTTTACCAATCGCCGGGAAAAGGCGTCCACCCTTTATAAACAGGCCTATTTTGTTGACTGGCGGGTAGCCGACAAACAGAAAATGAAGACCCTGCCTGATGCTGATTTTCTACTGGACACGAATGACCGGCTAACCCCCAAATTAATTGAAACCTCGCTCTATTACCGGGGATTGGACAAGGCGATCACCCAGCCTTTCCGGGTGGTCCCATTTTTTGATCCGGGTGTCTGGGGTGGACAGTGGATGAAAGAAGTCTGTGACCTGGATCGCGAAGAAATTAATTACGCCTGGTGCTTTGACTGCGTTCCGGAAGAAAATAGCCTGCTTCTTGGCTTTGGTGATCAACGGGTAGAAATACCAGCCATCAATCTGGTACTTTCATCTCCCGTAGCGCTTCTGGGTGAAAAAGTTTTTGAAAAATTTGGCGCTGAGTTTCCGATTCGATTCGATTTTCTGGATACGATGGAGGGCGGCAATTTAAGTTTACAGGTACATCCGCTGAAGGAGTATATTAAAAAGGAATTTGGACTGGACTATACACAGGACGAGAGTTACTATCTGTTGGATGTCGAACCGGATGCTGTTGTTTATCTCGGTCTTAAAGAAAATGTCGA
>JAGQWZ010000205.1 GCA_020436835.1 Saprospiraceae bacterium
CAGATTGTAGACCACAGTGAGGATGCTTAGAATAAGTGCCCAGCGATATAACCTGTTATAGTCTTCTGCTGTCAAACCATCTGCTTCTTTTAGTGCTAACAAGATTAATTATAAAAAGATCAAGGAAATTTAAAGGTAATTTTGAAACTGAAAATTATTAATTAGAATAATAACCGTTCTTATTTAAAACGCGAAAAATGATCCTCAGCTATTTTTCTCAGCGGCTGTTTGCAATTCTTCAAGACTCTTTTTTATCCCACTGTCCAGAATATTTTGGAAGTATTTTCTAAAGAGACGGGGTAAGATTCCCTGCAGACTTTCCTCCACCCAGACGGTGGTTTGCACCTGATCACCTTCAAAACGCCAATTGTGTACCGCACTGGTTCCTATGGTTCTACCGGTCCAGCCAAACATCACTTTGGGCCGGCAGGTATGGATCTGGGATTTAAATGACAGTCCACTTGCCTTCCAGGCAAAACGCGTTCCCTCTCCCATCATCCCCAGTAATTTTGCTTCAGTCACATTATCCTGCCACTCCGGCCAGTGATCAATCTGAGTAAGGATATCCCAAACAATATCGATGGAAGCGCGAATCTGAATCGAATCAGCCGACTTAACCGGAGCAGATGCATCAACAGGAATATTCATTTTTTCAATCACCAGGATTAAAAGAAACTAATTAAATCTCATTTTAGCGAAGCATGTTTTCACAGGAATTCTCGTTTTTCAACACTTTCCCCTAGAGGCTTTTCAAATATGCTATACTTTCCGGAACCTGGATTAAAACCCGGCTACTTTCGTCTTCAATAAAAAAGTGTTTTATGCCAATTTTATTTGCCTGCTTTATAATCTTTTTAATAGGGACCTCTCCCGTACCAAGGGGAACATTAAATTCAACATCAGTGCCACCGGTCAGGTCTTTGGGGATGCCGGGTTTCATATCTTTCAGGTGCATCAATTTCCACCGGTCTTTGTATTTTTTTAATAATTTGACACAGTCCCCTCCTCCAAAATGGATCCAAAAAACATCCATTTCAAAACTGACATATTTGGGATCGGTATTCTGAATAATGTAGTCCAGTAAAGTTCCGTCACCATATGGCTGAAACTCATAACCGTGTGCATGATAACATAAAGTCAATCCGTTTTCACTGAGCACTTTTCCGGCAGCATTAAAATCTTTGACTGCTTTCTGCGCATCTGCAAGGGTAAATTGTCCTCTTTCGTGAGGGATCCAGGCACACATCACAAATTCGGCACCATATATCTTCGCTGTTTCCGCGACTTTCCGGGGATCGGCCACTAAATCATCATAACCGGCACCGGTCGAAGGAATACTGATTCCCCGTTCGTTACAAAGTCTTCGATAATCTGCCGGATCAATCCTCCCTCCACCTCCTTCCAGCTCCGTAATCCCCAGTTTTGCGATGGTGTCTAGCGTAGCGACAAAATCTTTGGGAAAATAGTTGCGATAAGTATAAGCCTGAACTCCGAAGGGTGCCTTATATAAGCCCATCTTCCCTTTCTGAGCAAACAACGGCTTAAATGTAAAAATGCTGAGAATAAAAACTCCTGATAAAATATATCGGACCATGTGAATTCCAAAATTTAATTTGATTTCTAAATAGTATTAGAGCGCCACCTTTTGTCCCGTGGCTGCTGCTTTATAAATACTCTCTACAATTGCAATGTCACGTTTTCCCTCCATGCCGGGCACCAAAACACTGGTGTCATTAATAATAGCCAGTGCATCATCATCCATTTGCCGCGCCTGTTGATTGGACAAAGTCAGATTTAATTTCAGACCGTCACTGGCCACTCCCTTGACTCCATTGTAGGCTTGAAACGGTTTCAGTTCATACCATCCCTCCTCACATTCCGCTTTCAGATAATTTAGACTTTCAGCAAAGCTCGTCTTGCATTTGGCAATAGCACCGCTCGGAAATTCCAACTCAAATAGAGTGATCTCATCCACCTCGTGATAAATGTCGGGTCTCGTCGTTTCATGCCTTGCCGTAACGGCGACCGGTTCTTCTCCAGCGGTATAACGGGCAGCGTTGAGAGGATAAACACCCATATCATACATGCAGCCACCTCCCATCTTCTTGATCTGTTTCCAATGGTCAGTACGGTTTTCCCGGTAACCAGCTTCCACCGCGATTTCCGAAATCTTCCCATAGGGATGGGTTTGACTAAATTTAATTATAGTCTGTGTATTCGGTTCATGCTGAAGTCGATATCCTATCGATAATTTCACCTTATTTTTTTCACAGGCATCGATCATTGCCTGACACTCGGAAGCAGTCACCGCCATTGGCTTTTCACACCAAACATGTTTACCGGCATTGGCTGCCTTGATGGCATATTCGGCATGCATGGAGGGAGGGAGGACAATATAAATTACGTCAATAGCCGGATTGTTGGCTATTTCATGCATATTTTCATAATTGTAAATATTCCCATCCGCTATGCCATACTTCTCCTGCCAAACAGGAATCTTCTCCGGGCTCCCGGTCACGATACCGGCCAAATGACAATGCATCGTCTCCTGCAGAGCAGGGGCCAAAAGATCCGTACTATAATACCCCAAACCAACGAGGGCAACTCCGAGACTCCGGCCCCTGGGTTGCTTTGGCAAGAAGGAGGGCAAAATCATCCCGGAAATGAGCAAACCTGATTGAGATATAAAATTTCTCCGATCGACTAAGATCCTGTCCATACTCTAAGATTTATTCAAAATCCAATTTACTAATTAAGCAGTAAATAAAGAGTAAAGGCTCCCTGATTTGCCCCCCAACGATCTAATCTTCTCTTTCCAATTTCTGGAATTGTTCCACATCATAGAACTCATATAATATTTAATACATATGTAGTAAGCTGTATTCATGTTAATTAGATTCTACAAATGGCCTGGCACAGAAATCGATCCTGGCTTTACCAGAACAATTGACCTATGATAACTGAATTTCGAATTACTAACAAAGATGAGAATCCCCCGGCAAGAGGGATTCATTCTCCATCACGATGGATTTCCACCAGAATCCTGATCTTGCTGTCGATTCCCCTCTTCCTGTCCAGTTGTGCCACGACCAATCTATTTGAAACCCCGGAGATCAGGGGGGAAATGGTTTCAGACACCAGTGCCTTTGCCTTTAATCCGGAATATCAATACCAAATAAGGAGAGATGATAAAATAAGCATCTCGATTTGGGACCATGATGATCTGAGTATTGGTTCTCTCTACGGCATTTACAATTCAAATGAAGTCTACGGCAAGTGGGTAATGGTTGATGCCAGAGGAGAAATCCCTCTTCCCCAGTACGGTAACTTCCGCATCGAGGGTCTTACTGTCATTGAAGCTAAAGACACACTAAAACACATTTACAGCAATTGGGTATTAAATCCCATAATCGACGTGAAGGTGCTCAACCGGGAGATCACAATGCTGGGAGAATTAAAAAATCCCGGCAGCTTTTTAATTGAAAAAGAGAGAGTCACGCTCATCGAAATGTTAGGAAAAGCAGGTGACCTTGATTTTTATGCCAATAAAAGGAATATCAAAGTATTGCGTCAATCAGGAGAAGATGTTCAAATAGCATCGATCGACCTTACGTCATCCACCGATTTCCTTTCCAGAAATATTCAATTACTTCCTGGAGATGTAGTCGTCGTTCCATCCCGTAAAAACAAAGAATTTGATAAGCGAGTCGCTACCGTGCTTCCCTTTACTTCCATCGCCACGGCTACAGCGGTATTAATGGGTACTCTATAAAAACAAATAAAATGGAGAATTTAAGATTATTCAAACCCTTTTTCAGAGGATTTCCAATTATAATTTTGTCAATTACACTGGGAGTTTTTTTGGCAAAAAAATACTTACGGTATGCTACTCCCATGTTTGAAAGTACGGCCAAAATTCGACTGGCAGATGTAAAGGAAGGCACGTCGAGTGCCAACCTATTCAAAGATTTCGATGTCTTCGCCAATGCCAATAAGATCGGGGCCGAAGTAGAAGTGCTTAAATCACCCATTCTGATTAATAAAGCGCTGGATAGTCTTGATTTTGATATTTCAATCTTTCGGTTGGGTCAAATTCGTAAAAATGAGCTTTACCATGACTCACCGATCGTGATCCGAAATCTGGAGGTAAGAGATGAATCAATATATGACAAACCTATGCACCTCAGCATCAATTACGACCATCAAATCCGGTTAGAAATTCCAACCATCGACACTGTGATTACCTCGGTGATGGATTCAGTAATTGAATTGGCCCAGATCCGGCTGACTTTCTGCCTGAATGAAGCGCTCATCGCAGTGAAGCCAGAAATCAGCATTGCCGACAACTATGAGCTCATCCTCCACAGCCGGCAGAAGTTGATCCGATCCGTCAGTAAAAACCTTGACATTACTTCCATCGAAAAAGATATACCTATTCTACGTATCAGCTATACCTCACCGGTGGCGGAGAAAACAGCGATCATGGCCAACAGACTGACTGAGACTTATGTGAATGACTTTATCGAAGCCAAATATATGGCAGCAAATACTACCGTCAGTTTTCTGGACCAGCAGCTACGGGAAATGTCCGGTCAATTGTCAGCTGCAGAAAGAGCCATCGAGTCATACAGGGATGAAGAAAACATCATTAATCTTCGCCAGGAAACAGAAACAGACCTGAGGAAAATCGCCCAATTAAAAATCCAGCAGGCTAACATCAAACTTAGTCTCGAAGCCCTCGACAGTCTGGACCGGTACATACGTCAAGGCTCCGATAAATTTCTTGAATTGGCACCCAATTTTCAGGCCTATAACGATATGCTTTCGACTGAAATGATGAAGAATATTAAACTGCTGCAAAATGAGCGAACAGAATTATTGAGACGGTATACGCCGGAAAACGAAAAGGTAAAAGTGGTAGAGGAAAAAATAAAGAACATCTCAACCTATGTTGTCGAAGGTATTCACAATAGCCGGGCGGACATGGCAATTAAATACGACCAGATCACCCGCGAGATCGAAGAAGCGGAAAAAGTATTTATCAACCTACCGACCAAAGAGAAAAAATTGACTATTCTCAACCGAGACTTCAATCTTAAGGAACAGATCTACAACTTTCTTCACGAAAAAAGGACTGAAGCCCAGATTGCCCGCGCAGCTAATATTTCCTTTCACCGGATAATTGCGGAAGCAGAAATTCCCAATACTCCGGTATCGCCCAATAGAATTCTGATTATTCTTACTTCAGCCATGTTGAGCCTTCTTTTATCCACAACTTTCATTTACCTGGTGCACATGCTGAAGGGGAAAGTTAATGATGCCTACACCATCGAAAAGAACAGCCTGATCCCAGTGGCTACCCTCACTCCCTGGTTGCAAAAGAATAACAAAATCGATCAGCATTTTCAGAAAATGGCACTCGATCTAGGTATCAAAGGTCTCCTTAAACCGGGTAGCATTATCACATTCTCCTCATTTAATAAAAATGAAGGCAAAACATTTAATGCCTGGAATATGGCTCAGACTCTGGCACGTCGAAATAAAAAGATCCTCCTTATTAATGCAAATGAAAAAGAGTTGCCTATTATATCTGAGGCTGATAAAAACATTAAACTAATCAGCCTGGAAAAAGAGATGGAATTGCCGGTTGACCAGGAATCTCTGGAACAAAAAATTCAGAACTGGAAAACCCAGTACGACTATGTCGTCATCATAAATGAAAACATTAGGCAGGCAATTTTAGGAATAATGCTGATGAAAATATCCGACTCCAATCTCTTTGTTCTTGATTCAAGGAAAACCGCAGCAAAATGGATTACCGAAGTTGATGCCTTGCAAGCAGAATACCAATTACCTGCAGTAAATTTTATTTTGAATCGCTTTGGTTACAATCCGAATATTGTAAAACAGATCTTGCACACTGCAGTAAAATTGGTGTCCCACTTTTTGCCGGCCAAGACACAGAGGGAATCTGTTTTCAGCGCCTCAAAAGTCCCGGTATAAAATTTCCAAGATTCAAGAATAAAATAAATTACCGTGCGCCGGAATATTAAAATAGCATCAGCTGATCCGCAGGAAAATTACCTAAAGTGGATCAATATCGCAATGTTGGCCATATTATTCCTGATGGTTGGAGGGTATTTCACCTGGAGTGAAAATGTGGGGCTAACCCGCATGATCAAGGTGGTCTCGAGAATTGGGATGACGCTGGCGATCATATTTCTGCACCAGAATATTATATCGAGGGGTGCAGTTGCCTCGTTCTCCTGGAAAAATGCCGGATCACCCCTGCTCTACCTCGCCTATCTACTCCTTGGTTTTGCTTCGTTTCTCTGGAGTACAAAAGTAAGTTACAGCGCTCTACAATGGTTTATGGATGTAGAGAGTCTGGTTTTTTCATTCTTTTTTATAAAATCATTTATCCTGCTTGACGATTATTTCCCCCAGAATAAGATCAAGTTTTATAATCTCGTTGGAAACACTGTTTTTCTGCTGATTTTCATTTTCATCATTGGCATGTTTGTAAATCCCGATGATTTCTTCCGGCTGGTTGAAGGAGGAGAATCAAAACGGCTGGGAGGCTACATCATGAATCCAAATGAACTAGGCATGCTGTGCGGCGTAGGTATTTCATCCCTGATATTCGATCTGTACCGCAAGAAAGATAAAAAGTGGACTCTGACTAAAATACTGATACTGGTCTATGCCCTTATTCTCACCAAATCAAGATCATCGCTGATCGGGCTGCTGCTGATCGTCTTCTTTCATATAAGAAAATCATCAAATAAGCGACTGAAAATGCTCACCTACCTGGGGAGCTTGTTGATCATACCGGTGGCTGTAGAAAAAATGATCATGCGTAAAGGAGGACTGGAAGAAGTACTCTCCATGACCGGAAGGATGCCGTTTTGGAAAGCATTGATCACCGAAGGGCTGCCAAGGGAGCCGTGGTTCGGTTTCGGCTTTATGCGTATAGATTATAAAGATCATTTTGAAAGTGTACACACCTATGCCGGTCATATGACCCATAATACTTTTATTCAGGTGCTGATGAATCTGGGTTTCATCGGATTTGTGATTGCCATGACCCAACTCTTTCTGACCATGGTTGGATTTCTCCGGGAAAAAGAAGAGGAAAACAAATTGATGCTTCTCGGTATTCTCATTCCGGTTATCATTAATTCGCTGACCGAGTTCGGGATCTTTGGGGAAACCAACTACGGCATACTGTTCTACCAATTGTTGATCTTCTCCATCAGCATTAAATCCAGTCGATTTCTTAGTAAGCGGGAAAGAATTTTCATGCTGAAGCGACGACCGGATTGGAAGCCATCGTGACGCTGAAAGTCCTGATACATGTCGAATTATCCCCATATTTACCCGGTAATTTCAATAGATCGCCAAAGTCTTCTGATCAGTCTCTCTGCATTATTAATCTTAAATAATGTATTGACATTTTGAATATTAAACATTATTTTTACAGGCATATGACTCCAATGATCCACCACGTCATCCGCTCCAATGATCGATGTCATTCAGTTATATGATTGTGTCGTAATATATGGGCACGATTATTGAATATTACGAGTAGAGTGTTTGTTAGAAGTAGAAGCACAAGATCGTAAGAGGGTTTGAAAACGTTTGTGATGGCTAACTTAAAGATTCTTATTGTTGAGGATGATCTTTGGTATGGAGAACTACTTAAATACCATCTTTCTCTAAACCCTGATTTCGAAGTCATACTGGTACAGAGTGGTAAGGATTGCGTAAAAAAACTTGTTGACAATCCTGACATTGTATGTATTGACTACGGTCTGCCTGACATGGGCGGAGATAATCTGCTGCAGTACATTCAATCTCATAACCGGGATATACCGGTAATAATCATCAGCGGACAGGAAGAAATTAGTGTGGCAGTCGACTTGTTGAAAGCAGGTGCCAGAGATTATATCGTGAAAGGAGATAACACCAAGGAGTTACTTTGGCAGTCTATCCTCAATATCCGCGAAACAGTCAACCTAAAGAGGGAAGTGCAGGACCTCAGAAAAAAACTGCATTCCAAGTATGAATTTCAAAATCCCCTTCTGGGAAATAGTCCGCAGATCAAGGGAATTTTCCACTTGATTGAGAAGGCGATACGTACGAATATCAATGTATCCATCACCGGTGAAACCGGAACCGGGAAGGAGTTGGTTGCCAATGCTATCCATTTCAATAGTGATCGAAAGCATAAACCTTTTGTTGCCGTCAATATGGCTGCTATTCCGAAGGAGCTCATCGAAAGTGAGCTATTCGGACATGAAAAAGGAGCCTTCACCGGAGCGGTGACCCGAAAACTGGGAAAATTTGAAGAAGCCCAGGGAGGCAGCATTTTCCTAGATGAAATCGGTGAACTGGACATAAATATGCAGAGTAAAATTCTGCGTGTTCTTCAGGAAAGGGAGTTGGTAAGAATCGGGTCGAACGAGAAAATTAAACTGGATGTCCGGATTATTTCAGCCACCCACAAAGACCTGTCCCATGAAGTTGAAGAAGGTAATTTCCGGGAAGATCTGTTCTTTCGACTGATTGGACTACCCATTCAATTGGATCCGCTCCGAAACCGAAAAGAAGATATTCTCATTTTGGCCAAACACTTTCTTAAAGAATTTTCAAATGAAAATGGTTTGTCATTCACCAGCTTTTCAGACAAAGCCAGGGAAAAATTACTCACCTATGAATATCCTGGTAATGTCCGCGAACTTAAGGCGGTAGTTGAACTGGCAGCCGTATTGGCCAACGATACCCTAATAGGTGAACAGGACATTCAGTTTACCAGTCTGAAGAGAAAACTCCCCTACTCCACCGATGAGAAATCATTGCGGGAATACACCCGGGAGATCATTAAGTCGTTTATGGACCGGTATGACAATAACGTATTGGAGGTAGCCAGAAAGCTGGATATCGGAAAGAGTACCATTTATAAGATGATCCAGGATCAGGAAATACTAGTATAGCTATGAAAGGAGTGATATTCACTGAATTTATGGAGATGGTGGAGGAAAAATGGGGATTAAAAATGGTAGATGACATCATCATAGATTCCAGAGACCCGGAAGATGGAGCTTATAGCAGTACCATGTACTATAAGCACGAAAATCTCGTCGCCATGGTTTTGAAGTTGCATGAAAAAACTCAGATCCCATTAAAAGATCTTTTGATATGCTATGGCACTTATCTGTTTCCCAAACTGGCTGAAAGCCACATGTTCCTGCTCAAGGATATCGAATGCACGATCACTTTATTGGAACGCCTGGAGCCCATTATTCACCTGAATGTGAAAAAACTATATCCTCAATCACATCCACCGACGTTCAGGGCAGAGCGCGTTGATCAAAATACGCTGAATCTCTATTATCAATCACATCGTAAAATGGAGGATGTGGCAGAAGGACTTATCCTTGGCTGTGCAAAATTCTACGATGAAGAAATTAAAGTAGAAAGGGAAGATGAATCAGGTAATGAAGTAAAATTCATTGTCAGAAAGACCGGGTAATTTTGGAAGATATAAACATACTAAAACGCGCTCTTGAGCGGGAAAAGAAAGCCAGAAAAGCAGCGGAGAAAAACCTGGAAATAAAAAGTCAGGATCTCTACCTGGCAAACTGTGCTCTGCAGGAGACCAATGAATCTCTGACTACTATTGTTGCTCACCGGACAGCTCAGGTGCAGGGGATTAACGAATTCGCTAAAAAATTACTGGACCAGAAGACGGTGGAAGAGGTTTGTTGGAGCATTGCCGAGCATGCGATAAGCCATTTTCAATTGGAGGACTGTATCGTATACATTCTGGACAGGTCGAGTATGCACCTGCAACAGAAAGCGGCTTTCGGCAACAAAAATCAGGACTATCGCACCATTCAGCAACCGATCGAAATACCGGTAGGGAAAGGGGTTGTGGGTCACGTTGCGGCGACAGGAAAACCACTTTTAGTGGCTGACACTGACGAGTTTGAAATGTACATACAGGACGATGCAAAAAGATATTCGGAACTGGCGGTACCTTTGACGATCGATGGTGAAGTAATTGGGGTCCTGGACTCTGAACACTCCCAGAAAAACTTCTTTAACAAGCATCATCTATCCCTTTTCACCACCGTAGCCAGCCTGGCCGCTATCAAAATCCGGAATATTTTCTCTCACGATGCACAACGGGAAACCGAATCACAATTGATACAGAATCAGTTGAAATTTAAACACATTGTGGAGAGTGCCAATGAGATTATTTTTGAATCGAATTCCGAAGGATTTTTTACCTACGTCAATCCGATCTCCTTCAAACGGATGAAATATAGCGAGAAGGAGTTGACGGATCTGCATTTTACTGACCTGGTAGAAGAATCTCACCGGCAAAAAGTCATGGAGTTTTATCTCCAGCAAATAACTGAAAAAAATACCGATGCGGATATTGAGTTTCCAGCGATAACCAAAGATGGCAAGACTCTCTGGATTGCACAGCATACAAAATTCCAATATGATGACCAGGGCGTTTTTGTATCGGCAATGACAGTAGCCAGAGATATTACCGAGCAAAAGAAGTACGAAAGAACCTTACAAATTCAAAAAGAAAAATATCGTGGAATCATTAATAATATGAATCTCGGTCTGCTGGAGGTTGATCAGGATGACCGTATCATGTTTGCCAATAAAAGCTTCTTAAAGATGTCAGGATTTGAAGAGAATGAAATCCTGAATAAACGGGCTGGTCAGGTATTCGCACTGCGCGAGCATCGTGATGTGATTTCTAATAAGAACAAATTGAGAAGCTATGGTGTCTCGGACATCTATACCCTCCCGGTTAAGAATAAAGCCGGTGAAGATCGTTGGTGGCTTATCAGTGGGGCCCCAAATTATGATGATCAGGGCGAGATAATCGGATCCATTGGTATCCATCTGGATTTGACAGAACAAAAGAAACTGGAAAGCCAATTGGCAGAGGCGATTGTCAAAGCTGAAGATTCAGCAAAGGCGAAGGAGCTTTTCCTGGCCAACATGAGTCATGAGATTCGCACACCACTGAATGCGATCATCGGAATACTAAATGAATTTCCGAGAACAAATTTGGATTTACAGCAGGGTGAACTCTTACACAATGTGCAGCAATCGGCCCAGCACCTGCTTTCCATTCTGAACAACATTCTCGACCTCACCAAAATCGGATCGGGAGAATTCCTGTTGGATAAACATCAATTCAGACCGGCTGAAATATTACGGGACATTTATTCAATCTTCGTACTGCAAGCGCGGCAAAAAAATCTTCGCCTTTCATTCAATTCGAAAATACCAAAGGAATATGGCTATGAGGGAGATTCAACCCGCATCAGACAGGTCCTGGTAAACCTGATTGGAAATTCCATCAAATTCACAAAAGAAGGAACCATCAGCCTCGAGGCCAGTATTATGGAGAAGGGGGATCAGTCGCATATGATCAGTTTTGTTGTTGAGGATACGGGCATTGGGATGAACCGGGATTACCTGGAAAAACTATTTACAAAATTCACCCAGGAAGATGGGTCGATCACCAAGAATTATGGAGGCACCGGACTGGGTATGGCCTTGACCAATGAGATCATTCAATTAATGGGTGGCTCCATTGAGGTAGATAGTGAAAAGAACCGAGGTACCCGGATCGAAGTGAGGCTTCCCATTGCATTCATTGAAAACTATGATGAGTCAAGCAACCGGCCGGAGCAGGTCTCGAAAAACCTGGTAAACGCAAAAATCCTACTCGTCGAAGACAATGAAATCAATCGGCTTGTAGTGAGGATGACGCTCAAAGCTTACAAATGTCAAATCACGGAAGCAGAAAATGGCAAAGTAGCCCTGGATATTTTGGCTAATGAATCGTTTGATCTCATCTTAATGGATTTGCAGATGCCGGTTATGGATGGGTTCGAAACCACAAAAGCCATTCGCAATAAATTAAAAATCACCACCCCGATCATAGCCCTGACCGCGAATGCTATGAAGAACACTATCGACAAATGCCTGTCTATAGGTATGAATTCTTATGTGATCAAACCTTTCGATAAAAAGACAATGCTGCAGGAGCTCTCAAGACAAATCCTGCAGAAAAATCTACCCACTCCCGGTCCGCCAGTACCGATAAATCAAATCGAACAGGAGCCCAACAAATTATTCGACCTGGAGGAGTTACAGGATTTGGGCAACGGAAATACAGCCTTTATCGAAAAGATGATCCTGCTCTTTATCGACCAGATACCGGCTGCAGTCAATGAAATGGAAAAGCACCTTGAAAACCAGGATTACCGTGAAATGAGCCGGGTGGCCCATCGTATCAAACCCACTCTACAAAAAATGCGGATTCATACGGTAAAAGACCCGATCTATCAAATTGAACATCTCGATCCGGAGAGGGCATCCGATAGTTTCCTGCATGAATTGCTTAATGTGATCAGATCCACAATCAACACCGTGGTAAAGCAGCTCCAAACGGAATTGGAGCACAGTTCCTCCTAGAGTCCTTTCCACATTCTGGAAGTGCTCCAGATCATGGATCATAGAAGATTATTCATTATATATATAATACTGATAATAAGCCTATTAACCAATGGCACAATGATCGTATAGTCTGAAGTATAAAAACAAAGACCATGAAAGACTATAAAATTTTCCTTGTTGATGACAACACCTTTTCCCTGCATCTGTATCAGGAACATCTAAGAAAAGAAGGATATAACAACCTGCATCTTTTTGAGGATGGTACCGCATTCCTAAACAAATTGTCGGACATGCCAAAGATCGTGATCCTTGATCATGGACTACCCGATGTCAATGGGCTTGAAGTCCTGCGTCGAATCAAGAGGATGGACCCTAATATCTATGTGATCATGTTATCGGGTCAGGAGGACCTGATGGTAGCAGTGGATTCCCTCAAATATGGTGCCTTTGACTATATCATGAAGGATACTAATGAGTTGGAAAAATTGTCCGAGGTATTGCAGCGGATTGAGCGTTTTGACGAAATCCTGAATCGGCAAAAACCAAGGTTGATAAAAAGGCTCTTTTCCGCCATTTTTTAAGCCAGACTATCGTGAAAAGAATAAAAGAGCACCGGGATAAGTGGATGGTACTGCTGGACCAGGGAATATTTAGTGGCACTGGATTTCTTGCCAACATCCTGCTGGCCAGAATGCTTGGGGTAGAAAATTTTGGTGTGCTGATGGGTTTGGTTCTCATCGTACAGTTTCTCACCAGCGGCTCCAATGCACTAACTATTCAGATCTCGCAAGTTAATTTTCACCTGGTGTCTGGTAAAAAAGCCTATCGCGATTTTCTTATTATTCTGCAATTACTATTGATCCTAGTGATCGTCCTTCTCTTAGGAATAGTAATAAGTGTGGCACCGGAGATCACCGGCGCAAGCGGTCTCAGCCCGGCTTATTCGCTGCTTTTTGTGAGTACACTGGTATTCAATGACTTTCTGCGAAAACAGATGATCCTGGAAAGAAAACTCTCCACGGCGCTCATCGCAGATTCTATTGCAGGACTGATTCAGACCACTGCTTTAGTCACCCTTCTTTTGCTCCATTTCAATCGACTGGACTATGCGCTCATTATCTCGGTGATTTCTTTTTCGGCATCGATAATATATATGTTGTATTCGCTGAAACCGGAGTTGCGCTGGAGGGCACGGTCAGCCATCTATCTGAGAAGGCAATGGTCTGAGGGAAAGTGGTTGTTCTTTACGGCTATGCTTCAGTGGTGGTCTTCCAATCTATTTGTAATGACCTCCGGAATTGTCCTGGGAGCCACTGCTCTGGGAGCACTAAGGTTGGCCCAATCACTTTTTGGCGTAATTAATATATTCTTCCAGGCGTATGAAAATTATATTCTACCCGCAGCTTCGATAAAACTAACCGAATCCATTGGGTCCTGGAAAATATTTATCAAATCAACCAGTTTAAAATCAGGCATCATCGCCACCATTGGTATTGGATTTATCATGATTTTTTCTGAAAAAATCATCATGATCCTGGGGGGGAAAACATTTGCCTCTTATTCTTTTCTTATTTATGGCTTATCCTGGTTGTATTTGATCATCATCATCGGATATCCAATCCGGATTGCCATCCGGACCTTGTCGTTTAATCAAAATTACTTTTATGGGTATTTGCTCACACTGATCACCTCCCTGATTCTTTTTAAACCTCTTTTGGTCAACTGGGGATTATGGGGTGTTATTGCCGGACTAATTATAAATCAAGTGATCACCCAGGGATACTGGGGTTGGACACTTTACAAAAAGAACCTTTTATTATGGAAATAATACATCTGATACTGGGAAAAGCAAACCCGGAAAGAATGAACGGAGTAAACCGGGTAGTTTACAATCTGGCCACCAAACAGGTTGAATATGATCATCATGTGGAAGTCTGGGGTATTACAAAAAAAATAAAACATAATTTTCCTCCAAGACAGTTTATAACTCGACTTTACCAAAGCCAAAAAAATCCCTTTAGTCTCGATTCCCGCCTTATCCGGGAGATAAAAGATAAACAGGGAAAAGCAATATTTCATCTACATGGTGGTTGGATCCCTGCCTTTGCCACTGCCAGTAAATTATTGGACAGTCTGCAAATACCTTTCATTCTCACTCCGCATGGTGCATACAATACGATTGCCATGCAGCGAAGCCGCTGGAGTAAAAAATTATATCACCGCATTTTTGAATCTAAATTGATCAACCGCTCTCAGGCGATCCATTGTCTGGGAAGAAGTGAAGTTAATGGATTGAAGAAAATGAATCCTGAAGCCGATTCTCATATATTAAGGTACGGATTTGAACCTCAAATACATAATCACGACCGCATCGAGCGGGGAGAGTTTATTCTGGGATTTGTGGGAAGAATTGACATTTACACTAAGGGTCTCGATCTGATCCTGCAAGCACTTGCTCAATTAAAATCGAGAAATCTTAAAATCCAATTTTGGATTATTGGCGACGGAAAGGACACTACCCAATTGAGAAAACTGATTAGTGAATATCAGATCGAAGATATCTGTAAAATACTGGGAAGTAAACACGGTCAGGAAAAAGAAAAATTAATGGCACAGATGAATGCTTTTGTGCATCCTTCCCGCAATGAAGGTCTGCCCAATGCCATCCTTGAGGCGGCAGCGCTAAAGATACCGGTCATTGCTTCACAAGCAACCAATTTGTCGGACTTGATTCGTCAATATGATGCCGGCATTGAAATTCCAGATAACAATTCCAGCGCACTGGAGGCAGCCATTTCGAAATTATATGATGAATTTCTGGGCGGTTCTTTACCCGACCGGGGTCACAGGGCCAGCCAGATGCTACTCTCGGAATTTACCTGGAGCAAAATCATCAGACAGTATTATGAGATGTATACCAATACTTTCAGAAAATCAGAATTAAACCATCATCCCGTACAAGTTATCAGTTAAAAAAATACCTAAAAATGTTAGCGCAAATACTAGCCCAGATGGGATTTCAAATTGAGACAAATAAAGATTCGGGTCATCGCCTGGATTATCTCCATATCGACAACCGGGACGGATCCATGCGTTGGATATGGCCGGCAGATGCAAAAAATCCCCTTTTCCTAAAATTTTATTCGCCCACGACCACCAAAGCCAGGATCTTCGAACTGATGATAAAAATCGTTTTCCGGCTCCAATTACAGAGATGGATCTTCGGACGAAAATCTATTTCAGTTAAAAATATTCACGTCGGCTTGCACCGGCTTTCGGATACAGGTTGGGCGCTTTTTACCGGCACCCCGGGTCCAAACAGGAAAGCAGTGATGTATAATCAAAATGGATTTTTCGAAAAAATTAGCCTGGGAGAAAATGCCAGGCACATTATGGAAAATGAGGCAATAAACCTCACCACCTTGTCGGATTTAAAACCTGCTTTTGAAATACCGGCTGTGTATCATCGTACGTCCACTCAATTAGTCCTTTCGGATATATCTTCCGGAAAAGCCTTTCGCACCAGTCAATTAACCCGGCAACACACAGAAGCTCTTTCTTGCTTAAGTAATTTTAAAACTGGACAGACAACGACCTCTAAACTACTGGCGCAAGCAAAAATTCCGGAATTAGTGGAGCAATTTAAATCCAGCCAGCGATTGCCCTACGGACTTGTGACAAAAATGGCAGCGCTACAGAAAAGTCTGGCAGAAACAAACCAACCAATTCGTACCAGCTTCGCACATGGAGATTTCACCCCATGGAATGTAATGCATAAAGACGACCAACTCGCTATCTACGACTGGGAGCTCGCTGCCGAAGGGATGCCGATGGGATTTGATCTCTTTCATTATGTGATCCAGTCGGAAATTATGCTGGAACAAAGCAGCTGGCAGAAAATATCGGAACGGCTTGAAAAAGAGGTAAAACCATGGTTCCATCAGGAACATCCTCATATTGCTTCGCATTTCGGGGAGTATCTGAAGCTCTACCTTATCAAACAGATTAGCTACTATCTGAATGTCTACGAAAAGCAAGCTGAATGGCATCCTCAAATCTACTGGCAGATCAATCTTTGGAATCAGGCTCTAAGTACTTTTTTGACTGAAAGTTATACGCCCCGGCAGCTATTAATCCTGGATATTTTCGACTTCCTCTATCATCAGAATTACGCCATTTCAAAAATGAATGTGGACACGCCCGAACAGATTAGTGAGTGGTCCGATATCGATCTAGTGCTCGATCCGGCACTGGCTAAAAAGCTGATCAGATTTATCAGTCGCCATCCGTTCACCAGGAGATCCAGCGTACAGAAGACCAGTTACATGCGTTCATTGATGATACACCTCATGGATGATTCGGTACTCAGTCTGGATTTAATTCGAAAAATTAAGGTACGTCACCTCTTTGTAGCCAATTATCCTGACCTCATTCGGCACCCGGTGATTGACGGAAATAAAATCAAGCGATTAGATCCATCCTGGGAAGCCCGGGTGATCGGATTATTCTATCACCTGAACGGAGCCAGCATTCCAGACAGATATTTGCAAAAGGGACTGGATTTGAAATCCCGTTCAGGTCAGTTTGATGCCCTCATTTACCAAACATTCAAAACGAATGACCCAGCCGATAGTGCTCTGGTTCAACAACAATCAAAAAGCAAGGAAAACCAGGGAATTCGAACCATGCTGAACCGTTTGCAGTATGCATTTGACAGTTTGGGTAGCCTGGTCCGGAACCATGGAGAAATAATCACAATCAGTGGAGTTGATGGCGCGGGCAAATCGACCATCATCGATCATCTTTCTCATTCACTGCATAAAAAATTCCGGAGAAAAATTATCGTGCTCCGTCACCGTCCTTCCCTGCTTCCGATACTCAGTGTCTGGACCAAAGGCAGGGAAAAGGCAAAAGAAGATGTATTAAAAAGCTTACCCCGACAGGGTCAAAATCAGAATCCTCTATCCTCAGGCTTGCGTTTTCTGTATTACTATGCTGATTACTTTTTTGGCCAGTGGTTTGTATATATAAAGTATCTGATGAGAGGTTATACGGTCATTTATGATCGATATTATTTCGATTTCATTAATGATGGCAGAAGGAGCAATCTCTCCATGCCGAGGTGGGTCACCAAACTGGGCTACGTTCTGCTTCTGAAACCGAGATATAACTTCTTTCTCTATGCAGACCCCGAGGTCATCTTGAAAAGAAAACAAGAACTGGATAGAGAGACGATCAGCGGGTTAACCCAGGATTATTTGCATCTCTTTGGCGATCTGAGAAAGAAAGGCCGGCAAGTTTACCTGCCTATCGAAAACGTAAATATTGACAATACCCTGAATATTATTCACAAGAACATCATTCACTAGAATATAACCGGAGTGAAAAGACTACTAACTAAAATTGTCCAATTGAGAAATCCTCACTTTCGACTTGATCCATCAGTAAGTCTGGTCTTACTGCTGGAGTGGTCGAAGACAAATTTCTGGAATCTCTTTCGGGGCACCAGCGTAATTCTGCGATTGCGCAAGCCCAAAAAGCTGATGCTGGAGAGAAGAGTTTCTTTCTTCAATCTTTCCCGGATCAAGTGGGGAGCCTATGTACGTATTGGCAGAGATGCTTTCTTAAGCGCCATGGGCAGAGAAGGAATCAAAATCGGCGACCATGTGAGCATTGGCGCATTCAGCCGGATCATTGTATCCACCTCCCTCAATGATCTCGGATCACATATCCACATCGGAAATAATGTAGGCATTGGCGAGTATTCCTATCTGGGTGGGGCAGGTGGGCTGGAAATAGGTGATGATACGATCATCGGACAATACTTCAGCTGCCATCCGGAGAACCATCTCTTCTCAGAAAATGGCCGGCTGATCCGGCTTCAGGGAGTGAACCGGCAGGGAATAAAAATTGGATCTAATTGTTGGATCGGAAGTAAGGTGACAATTCTCGATGGAGTGGAGATTGGCTCCGGTTCGGTCATTGCTGCCGGAGCTGTTGTAAATAAATCGTTTCCCTCAAATTCAATCATTGCCGGTATCCCGGCTAGAAAAATCAAAAACAGATATGAAGACAATATTAGCTACCACCTATGCAGTGAATCCGTATAATGGGTCTGAAGACGGTATGGGCTGGAACTACGTGATGCAAATTGCCTCCAACCAAAAAGTCATTGCCATAACCCGGGAAAACAACCGGATGGCGATTGAGGAATATATGCGGGAAAATCCTGATCCGGTATATGAGAATATCCGATTTGAATATTTTGACCTGCCTTACTGGATGCGATTCTGGAAGAGGAAAAGTCGGGGAGCATTATTGTATTTTTTGTTATGGCAAGCGGCTATCCCCTCCTTTGTAAAAAAGAAAAATCTTCTTTTTGATATTGCACATAATCTCAATTTTCATAATGACTGGAGTCCCTCTTTCCTTTGGAAATTAAATAAGCCCTTTGTCTGGGGGCCGATCGGCCATCATCCGGCCATTCCCAAACAATTCAGAAAACGGCTCAGTACAAAGGAAAAAGTCCGGGATACACTGACCTGGTTAGTAAAGAAATATTTCTGGACTTTATCTCCATCTCTAAAAAAAACGGTGTCAAAAGCGGAACATATCTGGTGTATGAATACCTCTGTGCCGACGGTAATCAACCTCGCTGATAAAAATTACGGAATTGAACCCTCTGTAGCCGCTGATGACCCGGGTGAAACCAATATTTGGAAATCTCGTCATGGCTTTTTCCACCTTATTTCAGCCGGCCGATTTGTACCGCTGAAGGGAATTGATCTGACCCTGGCTGCATACGCCCGGTTTCTGCAAATGTTATCTGACCATCAAAGACAACATGTACAATTAACGCTAGTGGGCCGGGGACCGGAAGAGCCGATTTACCAAAAATACATCCGGGACCATCAACTGGAGGAATATGTCCATATTATCCGCTGGATAAAGCGGGACAAACTCATGAATATGTTCGGCCGATCGGACGCCTTTATATTCCCTTCTCACGAAGGGGCGGGTATGGTGGTACCGGAAGCCCTCTCTTATGGCCTGCCGGTGATCTGCCTCGACAATTATGGACCGGGGGAATTTGTTGATTCCAGGAGTGGCGTAGTCGTTTCTGGCGATAGTTATCAGGACACTGTCGAAGCGTTGGCTCAGGCCATCTACCTCCTGTATTCAGATCCCCACAAATTAGAAGCATTAAAATCCGGTGCAAGAAAACGCTTTAAAGAAAAATTTGAGTGGAGCGTAAGGGGGCAACATCTAAATAATATCTATAATAGTATTAAATCATGAGAATATTCGCCTTTCATCTACTGAATGACTACAGTGGAAGCCCAAAAGTATTAAGTCAACTGGTAAAAGGCTGGAAAAAGGCCGGATTCGAAAGTATTGTCGTCACCAATAAAGACAGTGATGGGTTTCTTTCTGACCTGCAAGGTATCAAGACCATCCATTTTCCCTATAAATTTATCAAGAATAAAATATTGAGGTTATTCAGTCTGCTGTACAGTCAAATAGCATTGGTGGCAATCCTGATAAACCAGGTAAAAAAAGATGATATCATTTATATTAATACCGTACTTCCTTTCGGAGCAGCAATTTTAGCAAAACTTAAGGGTTGCCAGGTCGTCTATCATATACACGAAACAACGGTCAAACCGAAAGTCCTCAAATATTTTTTATTCTACCTGGTAGAAAAGATGGCTTCGAAAATTGTTTTTGTATCAGAATATCTGCGCGATCAGAGTCAGTTGGATCCGGTAAGAAGCTCCATTATTTTAAATTCGATCGAAGATTCGTTTCTGATAGTAGCGAATGCCGCCAAAGAGAAATTAAGTAAGCCGGAAAATATCCTGATGGTATGTTCTTTAAAGAAATACAAAGGGGTGGATGAATTTGTCCGGTTAGCCCGGGAACACCCAAATTTAAACTTCCGGTTGGTAGTAAATGCACCGGTTCAGGAAATTGATGCATACTGGGACCCGAATTCACTCCCTGATAATTTGGAAGTACTGCCAACTCAAAAAAATGTACACCCTCACTACCAATGGTCTCACATCGTTGTGAATCTGTCCCGTCCGGATGGTTGGATTGAAACCTTTGGTCTCACTGCAGTAGAAGCCATGGCTTATCATCGACCGGTTATCGTGCCACCCGTAGGGGGAATAACAGAACTCGTTCGCGATAATAAGGAGGGATTTCAGGTGGACAGCCGGAATAGTACTGTACTCTCCGGAAAAGTTAAGGAGCTGACCGCAAACCAGGCACTCTATAAAGAAATGGCCTTGAATTCCGGTTTACGTGTTTCGAACTTCAAAGAGCAAAAAATGATCGAGGCCAGCATATCACTTTTGCTGCAGCTCCAATCACAAGAGCTGGAAGGATTCCAAATTTCGGAACA
The DNA here is from genome assembly GCA_020436835.1 of Saprospiraceae bacterium. Classification (GTDB taxonomy): domain Bacteria; phylum Bacteroidota; class Bacteroidia; order Chitinophagales; family Saprospiraceae; genus JABDMH01. The sequence goes on from JAGQWZ010000205.1 coordinate 20,909, forward strand.
CATTGGATAAATAACAATATATAATAAATTGATTTACAATTAATTGTTTTTTGGTATCGTAATGGCACTCCTGCAATCAATAAAAACAAAGTCCATGAGAAAACGTATACACAAAAATCAAGTTGCTGTTATCGGCACGGTGGGATTGCCGGCAAACTATGGAGGATTTGAAACACTGACCAGTCATCTGGTAGAACATCTGGAAGAAAGGTATGACCTTACCGTGTATTGTTCCGGTGTCTCCTATCCGAAAAATAGCCGAATGGATAAATACCGGAAAGCCAGATTAAAATACCTTCCTTTTAAGGCTAATGGAATTCAAAGCATCATTTACGATACCGTTTCAATCATCCATGCTCTCTTCTACGCTGATGTGCTGCTTGTGCTCGGAGTTGCCGGAGCCTGGATTTTCCCTTTTGTCAGACTTTTCACCAACAAGAAAATCATTGTCTCGATTGACGGAATCGAATGGAAACGGGACAAGTGGAATCTACCAGCCAGAATGTACTTATGGTGGGCAGAAAAAGTAGCAGTACGCTTTTCCCATATTGATATTTCCGATAATGAAGGGATCCAGAATTACACGGCACTCAGATATGGGTCTCTTAGCCGGATTGTTGAATATGGAGCCGATCATGTGATGAGGGTTGGGATCGAAAAAGATGACAAAATCAAATATCCTTTTCTCAATGAACCTTATGCCTTTGGGGTTTGCCGAATCGAGCCGGAAAATAATGTCGCACAAATCGTAGAGGCATTTGCAAAATCAGACTCTCTGCCTCTGGTAATGGTTGGAAATTGGGATTCATCCGACTATGGAAGAAATATCAGGAAAAAATATGCTGGCGATAAGAAATTATTTCTGCTTGATGCGATCTATGATCAGAAAGCCCTCGATTTATTGAGGAGTAACACTTCTTTGTATGTGCATGGGCATTCTGCCGGAGGGACCAATCCATCGCTGGTTGAAGCCATGTACCTGGGCCTCCCCATCGTCTGTTACGGTGTTATTTACAATAAGGTCACTACGGAGAATCAGGCCATTTATTTCTCCGATACTGAGGATCTTATACAGATAATCAATACGATTAACATGGGCCGGCTAAAATCAACTGGCCATGCCATGAAAAAAATTGCAGACCGCAGATACACCTGGAAACACATCACGGGACTTTACAACTTATTGATCGTTGATGCACTATCAAGGAAAACAAAATCATCAATTATACCCAGAATAAGCGCCACTGAAATCAAAACGTTGCTGCAGGAAAATGCAAAAAAAAAAAAACAAAAAAAACTCATTTACGAATTCGAAAATAAAAGATAAATACTCCCTAATACCCAATTATCATGGAAATAA
>JAGQWZ010000206.1 GCA_020436835.1 Saprospiraceae bacterium
CCATTGATGGTTGGTTGGAATGAAGATGAGTACACCTTTTTCGCATGGCAGAATCGTGACTCCGGTTTCACTAAACTAGATTTTGACGGTTTGAAGGCTAAGCTGGAACCACAATATGGAACGGATACAGCAAAAATTATAGAAACTTATCGCGAGGCTAATCCTAAAGCTTCAGCCCCGGAAATTTTTGTCGCAGTGGCTTCCATCAATATGATGGGACTGGGATCTATCGTGATTGCCGAGAAAAAAGCCAGACAGGGTGGCGCACCGGTATTTCTTTACAATTTTGGTTATAAGTCGGAAGTCAGGATACCGGGTAGCGATTTTCCATTAGGTACACCTCATGCCATGGATATAACTTTTAAATTCAATAATGAGGTGCCTCCTGAAAAAGGGGGAGAAGCAAGTTCCGTCTTCGGTGGTAGTCGAACAGAGCGGTATAAAGCCTCTCATCAAATGGCTGAATTATGGACGACTTTTGCCCGTACCGGTACCCCGGCGGCAAACGGTGTTCCCGATTGGCCTGCCTATACCCTGGACAATCGCGCGACAATGCGTATTGATACAGATTGTGAAATCATCTACAATCGATTCAGTAAAGAACTGGAAATGTGGAGGTCAATTGGAAGATTATCCTGATCACGCGAAATGATCGGTAAGATTTCTAGTTTTCGACAAGGTGTTTGTATTTTGTAGGTATCAGTTTGAATTTTGTTATGAAAAACATATGCCAGGTTCGTTCTTTGTCCGTCAAAATTATTAAACGGTCATGGGATGCAGACAGCATGGATTCGCTTTTTTAATGATCTTATAATTCGTCCTATGGACTCCCTCGAAACACTGGAAGAATTCTACAAGCGGAAGTTTGATTTGCTACCGGAAAGTCTCGGAAAAGATATAGGTCATTTCAATATGTTCCACATTGCACCTTTTCGGGAAGGAAAGCTCAAATCGGTCCCCTACCGGAGACGGGATTTTTATAAGATCATGTTGTTGAAAGGACATAGCCATGTATATTATGCCGACAATGTGTACCAGATTAAGAAACAGGCTTTGGCATTTTCAAACCCGTTAATTCCTTATAAATGGGACCATCTGGACAAAATGTATGATGGGGTATATTGTATTTTCAACACGCAATTCTTTCACCAGTATAGTCAATTTGCAGAGTATGAAATCTTTGAGCCCGGAGGCAATCACATCTTTGAGCTGACGGATGCCCAGGCCCGTGAGATCGGTGACCTATTTGAGGAAATGGAAAATGAATTTAACTCCGGCTATAAATATAAATTTGATGTGATCCGTAACCGGGTATTGGATCTCATCCACTATGGATTGAAATTGGAGCCCTCTACTTCAATCTACAACCAATCGGTAGATGCATCTTATCGGATCTCGAGGCTTTTTATGGAGTTGCTGGAGCGACAGTTTCCCCTGGATGAAAATCATCTTTCCGTTGATCTAAGATCACCTTCTGATTTTGCGACAAAACTAAATGTGCATGTAAACAGCCTTAATCGTGCAGTAAAATCAACCACCAGTAAAACTACCTCAGAAGTAATTGCTGAGAGAATATTGCAGGAGGCCAAGGTGTTACTGAGACACACTTCCTGGAGTGTATCAGAAATCGCGTATGCCTTGGGATTCAAGGAAGTCACCCATTTCAGTAATTTTTTCCGTAAACACATGAAATTTAATCCTTTGAAGTTCAGAAATGCCGGGTGAGGCACTGATTGATTTTTATAATTATTGGTTTGTATTCTGCAATTTAATGTGCATTTTTTAAAGGAGTTTTGTGCTATTACTGGCTAGAATCATCGCTCTTTCCAAAATGCTCCAAATATGAGGTTAAAAAACATTACCCTACTTTTTTTCATCGTATTTCTGATCTCCTGTGCTGAACCTAAATCAGAAGGGTCTTCTATGGAGGTTGAATCGATCTTCCCACAGGGTCAGAAGGGATCTGCAGATCTGTTTACAGGAGCAGCATACAATTATGGTTTAGTACCGATTGATACAATTTATTCTACCCTGATCGGGAATGTCTATTTTGAACCGGGAGCAAGGAGCAATTGGCATTCTCATCCTGCCGGGCAAATTTTGATAATAACCGGTGGAGTTGGTTATCACCAGATAGAAGGACAACCGAAAGAAGTCATGAGAAAGGGCGATGTCATAAAATGCCCACCCAATGTCAGGCATTGGCACGGAGCAAGTGCAGACACTGCCTTACAACAGATCTATGTCCTTCCCAATACTGAAAAAGGCATTGTGGAATGGATGGAGCCGGTATCTGATAATGTGTACATGAGTGGGGAGTAGTTCCCCAATCGTGATGTTTCAGACGTCGGGATTTCTTACGGAAAACTTTGTTAGAAAAACTTGAACGTGGTCGAGAAAGACATATTTGAAAGGATGAGATCGGGAGAAGCGGTCTCGATGGACGATCCTGACTATGGTCAAATTCGTCAAGTTGTGAACCAGACCTTCAAACTGCTGGCCCGATTGAATATCTCTTCGAATGTGGATGATGTCAGGATGATTTTAGGTCAGATCATTGGCCAGACGGTCGATGAGACTACTACGCTGTTTCCCCCCTTTTTTACTAACATCGGTCGGAATATAATTTTGGGTCGGAATGTATTCATTAATCATGCTTGCAGCTTCCTTGATCTGGGAGGCATAGTTATAGAGGATGAAGTTATGATCGGACCGCGCGTAAATATCATTTCTGAAGATCACCCTGTGGAGGTGCTCCGTAGAAAGACATTGGTTCCCTCTGAAGTTGTGATCAAAAGAAATGCATGGATCGGAGCGGCGGCCACGATACTTCCGGGAGTGACAATTGGTGAAAATTCGGTGGTCGCGGCTGGGTCGGTGGTTAGAAGAAATGTTCCTCGAAATACAGTAGTTGGAGGAATACCGGCTAAAATTCTGAAAAAAATAAGCTAATAAAATATAGCATTATGGAAATCATTAAAAATGGAAAACAACCTTCAATAAAGGGTCCGGAAGATTGGTTTACCGGTTCTGTACGAATTGATCCATTGTTTCAGAAGAACGACGTAACCAGGGCTGCCGGCGCATTGGTTACTTTTGAGCCGGGGGCGAGAACTGCATGGCATACTCATCCCGCCGGACAAACTTTAATTATCACCGCCGGATTGGGTTGGGCACAAAGGGAGGGTGGCCCTATTGAAGAAATCCGTCCTGGGGATGTAGTATGGTTTGCTCCGGAGGAGAAACACTGGCATGGCGCATCAGCCAACAAAGCAATGAGTCATATAGCGGTGCAGGAAGAGATGGATGGTAAGGTGGTTACCTGGATGGAGAAGGTTAGTGACCAGCAATACCAA
>JAGQWZ010000207.1 GCA_020436835.1 Saprospiraceae bacterium
AAGATATAATCAATCACCGCGGATGTAGATCCGCGGCTTCCTTTGTGACAAAGAGAGCGGAGCATCTATATGCTCGGCGGCTTGATATGATAATCCGTTCCCCGAATTGTTATCGTTGTCTATCACCGCAGATGCATTCGATCACCACGGATGTATTCAATCGCCACGGATGTAGATCCGTGGCTTCCTTTGTGACAAAGAGAGCGGAGCATCTATATGCTACGCGGCTTGATATGATAATCCGTTCCCCAAAATGTTATCGTTGTCGATCACCGCGGATGTATTCAATCACCGCGGATGTATTCAATCGCCACGGATGTAGATCCGCGGCTTCCTTTTGGGTTTGAATTTATTTCCTATGACAAAGAGAGCGGAGCATCTATATGCTCCGCGGCTTGATATGATAATCCACTCCCCCGAATTGTTATCAGTTAATCACAATTGTCCCCTCTCCACCATTTATCGGGAGCATCACTTTATTTGATTTTTTATCAAAAGAAAATTCGATTGGTGAACCGTTCGAGATTATTTGACGGGGTTTCTTTTCCAATCCTATCGTAAGTGTTCCTTCTTTGTCTGCATAATATTTTATAGATCTACCGGAGGTGAGCTCAAACGTCACCGGCTGGTCACTAAGAAGATTAATCAGACCATCCTGATAATGAGTGACCTTGGCAGCAAATACCCGGTTTTCATCCCAGGTTATTGCTAACGCATCGGTGCTTCGGTTATCAATTTGATAACGTTGTCCTGGCTTTGTAGTAAAAGCAAAATCGGTGCCGGCAGCTACTCCCGATACGAATCCGGGTGCGGGAGTAGTGATTATTTCCGGTGTTTGATCATTGGTGCCAGCTGTAATCAAATTAGCCATCACAAGGGGTTCTCCGGCTGTAGTCGCACTCACAGTCAACATTCCTTCTCTGATCAGTGGGCGGTCATTGCGTAACGTTTTTAAATAGTGGGGGGTTTCCACTGCCTTTACCTGCAATTGATCTGGAGTTAAATGGTAAATCTCCATGGAATGGCCATTTTTAATAATGGATGAGTGGATATCGTTGGGATGGATATCCTCCAGCTTTTTACTCTGATAGAGCAGGGTTACCTGATGATCTTCCTCATCCGGAACCACCACGTCCAGCATCAGAAGGACCTTCGGCTTGATATAGAGTACATTCCGGGAAAGCTCTTTCACTTTACCCCAGTACAAGCGGCCGATATCTCCGGTGACAAATGCAGCGTCTTTTCCATTGAGGAAATGTGATATGAAAGCGTAGTCATCAAATCCGGGTGCAAAATGCAAATGATCGCCCACTCTTTGACTTTGATGATTCCCATCGATAAGGATGGTAGAATGGCCGACCGGTTGGGTTAACCAGGATTCATAAATCGGGTCATCATAATAGTTGGAGTTTGACAGGGGTCTTTCCTCGACAAAAATGGAACCATGATCGGCAAACCAAATATTGCCTTTATCCATATGTTGGTGATTGTAAGTAGGACCACTCCTCATCACAAAAACAAAATCATCTGCCTCCCAGCCGCTCTTAAAGACGACCGTTCCCATTTCCCGGAATAATCGAACCGGGTCCTGATCAAAGGGATCCTTTTGCGGCACATCGGTATCAAAAATCATTTCCTCATAACTGACCTTCGGAGAGGTGGCTTCATCGTCATGTTCTGAATTTATGAAATGATAAAACCAGCTTAGACGGGGGTCCCTGGTCTTGCTCAGCAGATAAGCCCAGTTTGTGGCCGAGGTCAGATGCCCATGTGAATCTCCGTGTTCAAACCATAATTTGTCTTTAATCAGACCCGCCCAAATATACTCATTGTAAGTACCAGCGAGTGGCCCGGATAGATCGATTCCAAAGACATTCTCGATGGAGGGCAAGCTATATGAAAGATTGGAAAAACTGTAATTATTATATCCCAGGCCCTCTCCCCAGGCACCGTGCTCCGAGTCAGTGACCAGGTTCAGAAATTTATTTAATTTCAGGATAGCACCGGTAAAATAAGGCTCCAGGTTTTCCACATCATGCCCGTCTTCGTAGATCGCACTCATGCACATTAAAGATCCTCCCACCGTCATAGCCAGCCAGTTGGAAGTAGCTGCGGTTATATTGTCATTATAGATAAAAGTACGGTGAACACCCATCACGATATTTTTCATCAATGCATCACGAACCCGCTTGCGCTCCTCCGGTGTCATCACCGCATAAGTAAGATCGTACGCTTCGGCAACCCGGTGTGACCAACTGCCCGTACGATGTTCGCTGTACCGCCCCCGCTTGGTCTGCCAGGGATGGGTCCAGTCCGGCCACGATGCCAACTGTACCAATATCTGTTTCACGTATTCACCCGCTTCCTGATCACCACCGAAAGCATAGGCGCGAGCGTTCAGTCTCAATGCTTCACCGGTATGATAGATATGAGACCCCCAGGCGTCCCAGGTGGCAAGCCAGTCTTCATCCGGAAACTGGTCGAGGTCGTAATGTAAGCTCTCAGGCGGAATCTTAAGTCGAAGTGCTTTTGCTTTGGAGGAGATTTCCTCCAACAAAGCCCGGGGTCCATCTTCCTCAAATCTTTGCCCGATTTCTTCCTTCTCTTGCTGGCTGAATAATAAACGGGGATGTTGTCCCCCTATGCCGTCCGGTGCCACATGAATTGTAAATACAGTTTCCCCGATCTGCCCAGAGGGATTCGACATCTTCAAAGTGGCCTCATAGAGTCCTTCCGGGAAGTCCAATTTGAATGGATCCAATTGCCACTGGCCATCTTGCAAATGTAAGGTTCCTCCAAATTTCAGATCGCCCGGATCGGTAAAAGAAGTGATTTCCAGATTAATCATTTCCGCTTCATCCGGAAAACTCCCTTTTAGAGAAAACTCCGCGCCTGCTGAATAATGTTTTTTGGGAATATATGGCTTGAATTCTGGAAGCTTGTACATTTCCGGTTCAATGAATGCAAAGGGTACCGGCCTGGCTGCCCGGAAATTGATATCATCCAATCCGAGATACAGGGGCATATCCGGATCCGCGTCAGGGAATTTCACCAGAAAAGCCAGCGCATAAATTCTGATCTTTTCCATATTGCCAAGACCCGGATTTTCATTGGTGATCTGATCAAAGGTGACGGTCACTTCCTGCCACTGATTAGCATGAACATCATCTAGGGTGACATCAATTTTACCATAGGTACCTGCCGCAAATCGGACCTTAAACCAATCGTGAGAAATATTTGATTTCAGATAACACTTAAACGTCAATTCCGAGCCGGGCACCAAATACATGTCCAGTAATTTTTGTGCACCGGCATAATTATCTACCGCGGTATAAGGGGTGACTTTCTGAACCAGGGAAATATTTTTATCACCAGGAACAATTTCATTCACCCGGAAATTCTGATTATAGGCAATATCCTGCCAGAGAGGATAGGATGCCCAGGCCCCGAGCTCCCGGTCCTCAAAATCTTCATGATAAGTCCACGCTTCAATTATGCTATGATCTAAAGAATCTGCTATCGAGACACCATTTTCTTCAGACAACAAACTAAAATCCGCTACAGGATCAGAAATATAAAAAAGAGCAGAAGCAACGACAGCGATCAGGTTAATCAGGAAATTCATTTTCGGATAAATTCTTTAAATTAAAATAGTTGCAAAAAGTTTTAACAAACGTACTGAGCTGATCTCATTAAAAAATATGTTCTTATCCATATTTTTTGGGTACTAAAGATGTAAGGTCCGCATCAATATTAATTTAATTATTTCTTTTTCGCTCTTTTCCTGCCCGGCTGAAGTCATTCAGGCAGGCTTGATCAAAAAGCTAGCAAAAACCTATCGACAATCCCTTCCTTTCTATAAATGGATTATCAATTTCATTTCTCCTTACTTGTCATTACCCACTAGATATGTACAGGACAAAACATATGATCTCTCACTTCGAGCCAAAAAAAATACTTAATCAATATTTGCCACTAAGTTATCATCTCTTAGTTCTTTTTTGGTTCCAGACCTTTAGTAAAATCAGGTTTAATAAAAACCGGTATTTCATTATTTTCTTCAAGTATCTCTAAAATTTCGTTTTCAGGATCCAGGACGACATGCAGATTGCCGGAAAGAGAAATATTCTTAAATAAAACCTTTTTCTGTTTAGCGACAAAATCGGTGGGCGCGGCAATTTCCTCGATAATTTCTTCCTGAATTATTGCATCACCATCCATTAATCGCACCTTAATATCTTTGGCCGGACCATTTCCCAGGTTATGAATCGTGCACTCCAATGTATTTCCAGCCAGCTGTACATCCCAGAGATCCAGCGCTAAATCCGGCAACTCAGCCGGACGCGATACGGCCTCATTTTGTTCCAAAACGATAACAACCGGAAGGTTGGGAGGAATAGGTAATTCCACTACATCAAATCGATTAATTTCCCTGGTGTGCTGCCATAAGACCGCCCTTTGCTGACCGCTTCCTTCCGGATCGGCAAAGATCGACACCTGATAGGTGCCACTTTCGATTCTACAAAGTCTCATTGCAAGATCTTTTACCTGATCCTCAAACGAATAAGCGGCGATTTTCAAACTGTCATTCGTGGCAAAAAGGACCACACGGGCCATGTCCGGTCCTCCCCCATAGGGCCAGGAAACTGAAAGCGCCAAGTGTGCATCTAATCTTGTCCCCCTTTTTCCACCCAGCATGTAGGTGTACATATTATTAGCCCCATATGGAGAGTAATCATCCCTGTGTACATTTGATTCGGTAAAACGATAAAAGGAATAATCATCAAAAACCGAGGTATACAAACGGAATTCTTCAGCGAGCTCATCAAGACTTTTTGACACATAGGGACCCTGAGGAATGTCTTTCCCCCAGTACCAGTTAAATACATTTACGGAAGATTTAAATCCATCCGCAAAATAATTTACCGGAGTCTGGTCCTTTTTGTCAAGATGCCAGGCTGACTCCATTTCCCTTTCATAGGCATACGCCTGTCCCAGGTTGTTTACCAGTGTATTATAACGTTCACTGATAAAATCTCCAATATGGAGACGGTCCATGGGTTGGACGTTACAAAATCCATTTTTGAAATAACGGGTAGTTTCCAGGCCTTTATGCGTGGCATCAATTAAATAGCGGGCATTTTCATTCCCATCCAGAGGTAGATCGGGCTGATGAATGCTTAGAAATAATACATCATCATTCCATCCACCTCCCAGCTGACCATCTTCATTTTGTTTACCCGCCCACCAGTCTGCCATTCGATGCCGCTTAAGATTAAAATCGCGCATATAAAGTGCCCATTCGGGAGCTCCACGGGGATTTGGTAACGTAATTAATGGCATTTTATCCGGATGAATTGGTTTGCCATCCTTAAATTCCGGACTGCACATCCGGATCAGAAAGTTTGCTTCGAAGTTACCGGGATCTACCCGGTGTACTGCCAATGCCGGTAACAAAATGTCAAAAGGACCGCCATAGCAATATGGATTATTGAGTGCAACCTCTTTGCCGGTAAATTGCCAGGGCATAAATTCGTACATCTTGGAATACTGCGCTTTTGCAGAAATTAATTCTTTACGGGTATAGGCATCCAATACCTCTAAAACGGGAGCTTCCTCAATAAAAAGAAGTGCCTCATCTTTCTCATCGCCGAGCATCACCTCGGTTTCTCCCGTCGTACCCAGGTCAAGCCACAACCGGTCGCCATCGGCCAAAACCAGGTCGGAAAAATCGATTTTCAGCATCAACTTTTTAAAGTCGCCATTGAAACCGGCAAGCTTGACTACAAACTGGTTCCAGAATCTCGATGGTACCGCCGGATCTCTCAGCCGGACAAAGAGCGTCTCCTCTTCCATAGCGGTGCGGACCGGGAGCGAAAGGGTAATGCTTCTGACCCCGGCCGGCTCGTCATAGGAATCACTGAGTAAGTTCAAACGGGAAAAAGCCTCCATATTAAAAGTTTCGGTCTTTCCGGCTCCTGACCCGGTCGCCAGGGCAACCTTTCTTTCGTCTGCGGAAGTAAGTGCATTTATGGCGAAAACAGTCCGGGAATCCAGGTCTTCATCCAGCCCTTTCAACCACATTTTCTTTCCGGGGATCGACGGGGAATCACTGTCTGAAATATAATAAAGCTGGATATTCTGAATCCTCTTTTTACCGGAGAGTGGAACATTAATATCACCTGAAAATCCCTCCGGTGTACCATAGCCTTCAGTAAAAGGAATGCGGAAAGTGGCACCTTGTTGAGTTCCAAACAAGGAGGCATATAGAAACTGACTTCCCGTGGGTACTTTCAACAATTCGTCAAACTGTGGTTTTCGGGGTGTGACTGCCTGTAAACTGACATCTTCGAGTTGACCCGTCAATACGGCATAGTTTACTTTTGCCGACTTCCCTGTTACTATATCAACCTTCTCGGCATGAAAATCTGCATCACCGGGAATGATAGTGAACATCGCATAAGGATGTGGCCAGGCAATTTCATTCCGTCCATCCATAACATACCAGCCGGGTACGTGTCCATCCGCCGCACTATCCGGCCAAACCTCGCTGATAGTGATTGCCCGGTCAGGATGTACTACGGCCAGATTATCTTTTAAATCACTCCCACTTGCTTCGATGATTCTTTGAGAAACCTCCTCCTTCCGTTCATAGGAGAACGGATTGTCCCGGGGAGGTTCGTTTCTCCTCATTAATGTCTTCACTTCCTTTTCTGCGAGTGGACGGTCAAAGAGGTATAACTCATCATAGGTCAATCCCGGTGCCGGCAGATGAAAAAGTCCAGGTAAAGTGGTTTCAAACCAGGCATCTTCTCCCCAGGAGGAGGCAATGATCTGTCCATTGACCCAGAGTTGTAGCCCGTTTGCCCAGTCCCAATTAAGCACCACATGATTCCACTGATCCTTTTTCAGTACCGTATTGCTGTGAATTTCGTGCATCACATAGCGGGCATCCCTGACATAGGCGGAAATGGTATTCGCATCGTTTACGGTGATACCCAGCAGATCGCGTTCTTTTCTTCCGAAGCCAATACTTGTTTGCTCAAAGAGAGGCGCCGCAAAAGACAACTCACCGCGCACCCAGAAAGCCACTGCTCCCAACCGGGCGTTGATTCGGCCACTTCCCCAAATGAATGGCTGGTTAAATCCCATCTCATTGCCGGGACGAGTATTAAAAATTACAGCCGTCACCAGATCCAAATCGATGCCGGTCATATTGATGGCATCGGGAACAGGAGGAATCTCCCGCATCCTGATTCCCTTACCATACTTCCCGTCGGGAAAATCGATTTTTCGTTCCTCCAAAGATTTTTTGCCCGATTGCTCGATAATATCTTCCTTAAAGAATTTATCGTCATCGAAGGAAAGGTGATAGTTCACCGGTGCATCACTGGAATTAAGCCTTGACGGTGCATAATCCTGGGAATATGTTGTATCATTAAATCCTGCAATAATCCAAAATACCAGAAGGCAGGTGGTAAAAAATCTCGGCATGTTGAAACACTTTTTATGGGATTTATGTCCGATCGCTTTAAAGGACCAGAAGGTACCTTTTTTCCTAAACCTCTGCATCGATTGAAATCCAAAATCATAAAGAAAATTCAACTACAAAATAATTACATATAGTAGGTACTACCGGGATCCGTAATACGACTCTGCGCACGAAGGATGGTGAAAAATATTTGGAGTCTTCTGATCATATCGGGTTTGTAGCCAATCCGAAAAATAGTACATTACTTATCTTCCCTGCTCTCTGAAGAGAAATGAGGGAGAAAATCCGCTAGATTGTATTTATGAAAAACAAAGACATTAAGTCATTCATTAAACCTCAGTTACTTGTACTTCTATTTGTCACTTTATTTATTGAATTCATAGAAGGACAAATTTCAGTAACTGAATACCCCGAATTAGTGATGGCATCCCAAAATCCATCAGGTGGTGTATTCATTCCCAGAAACGGAGGCATAGAAGGGTGGATTGGCCAGGCACATGTTTTCTTCGAACAAGATAAGGGAGGAAGGTTGCGAGTGGTGAAAGGGCAATGGCCTGAACTGGACAGCAGGGCTGAGTTGGACATGGTCTTTCAATTGACAAAACCAGGTAGCGGAGCGGGCTTTGAAGTACGGCAGTCTCATGATAAATGTCCACGGATTCTTTTTCTGGAGGAAGGAAATGATCGACTTGGCCTTCGGGTACTCTTTAATTTATACGATGATCAAAATATTTTTCATGGGCACGGAATGACAGAAATCTGGCTTCACCCGGATGGTCAAATTTTTATCACCGGGGCAACCATGTTTGAAAATGTAGCCGCACACGATGCGGTGACCGAAGCTGCGATTACAGTCACCCTCCGGGGCCAAAGCCCGGATACGGAATCTTCCGTCACGGATATGCAGCCGAACGGACAAATCATGCTGACATCACCAGACCCGGTAGACGGCACCGGGGGACTTTACCTTTACTGGAAATCCGGCAGGATGGATCATAACACGTATGTCTATCGAAGTTCTTCCGGTCTGAAGGGTGCTCCCAGCTTTTTCCGCTGGCCTGATTATCATCGTCAGGCATACACGCAACGAACAATGCCCGATTATATAAATCCAGAGGGGGAAAAGGTAGCATGGCCGCCTGGCAGGGGGGCTTATCTCGACCAGGTAATTGATAATGGCGACGGCGTACAACTCCAGTGGCCCATAGATAACGATGCAAATCCAACCGCTTCCTTCAATGCCTTTTTCCGACTGGCCACGGCAGACGACCCGGAAGTTGTAAAACAATTTGTTGCAAGAGAGAAGGACCTGCTTTCTCTGGGAGTGAAAGGAGGAGTCGTTCACGGAGGAAACAAAGGGTACAATGACCAGGAAGGCTGTTATGAGGTTCGAAAGACCGAAAGCAGTACTTCCATCGAATTGCCGGCAGATCCCTTGAAAAGGATGGCCCAGATCAAGATCATCGGTCTCACTGGACATGGAGGCATCAGGATCACTCTGGATGGTGAGCCCGTAGTGCCTCAGCTGAGTTCTGATGGAGGAATTGCCGATGACCCATTGGCTCCGATCAGAGACCAACCTGAAGGACCGGCAAATGCGGCACTGGTTCGTGTCAGACTCAGCAGTCGACCCCAACAACTGGTGATCGAAGAAGTGGAGGGTATCCAACTCACTTATCAGTCGCGCGATCCGAGAAGGAATTTCATGATCTATTCCAGCAAAACCGGTCCACGCTGGTCCGGAGTACAATTTTCGCTGCTCGACGGACATGCCCGGCATATGCGGGAGTATGGGAATCCGGAGTGGGCACTCACCGAAAATCTGCTACAATGGTTCGCCTACATGGGATACAGTCCGGAACAAATGCTGGACCAGTTGCGGGATTTCCGGGTACTCAAAAATGGACCCGACGAAGTGGTATTCGAGTACACCAGCCACAATGCAAGCGATGGAGCACAATCGGTATTTGAAGTGCATTTCAAAGCGGACGCGCCGGTGATGAAGATGGAAGTCCATGCCACCTTTACCGTCCTGCAGCATTGGCCTTATAAAAGCGTTCAATTTTTTGACATCTTTCCTTTCAGAGGCGTGGAACCCAGAGACTGGTGGTATGATCAGGCCTTGTTTATGGATAAAGATTACCAATGGAAAATTTATAAAACAGTCAGTCAAATATCAGAGGGAAAACAGGATAAGCAGGATTTTGGTCCCACTTTTCAGGGCCTTTATAGTTCTGACCGGGGAAATATGTTGATGCTGACAAAAGATTTCAGTTCAAATATACCGACGGAGTATGTCATTTGCAGCAATTATATCGACCTGCACTCCAATGTCAGTTTTGACGATCTGATTGATGATCAAAACTCACTCGATAAAGGGTACCAGGTCGAGGTCGAATATGAATTAGCGATTTGGGGAGATGAAAAGGTCACGACCGATCAGATGATCGACATTGCCAAAAAGAGTATTGATGCGGGGGAGTTGGTGATTCCGGATTGAAGGAATTAACAATTAAGAATAATTAAGAATTAGGAATATTAGGAATTAAGAATTAGGAATCAATGTCGTTAAGTTAAGGAAAGTACGTTGTTGATTCTGGACTGCGGGTGCACTGGTTCTCCCCTTCCAGGGGAGTTAGAGGGGTGCGAGTGAGCCATTTACCAAATTGTCACCGCTTAACTTAACGGCAAGGAATTAGGAATTAGGAATTAATTGATCATTGATAAATCCCTATCCTTTCAACATATCTCTGTTAACCGCTCCTGGTCTGGGAAACTTATACATATAATTCTCATCCGGCACAACCGGTGCTTCACTCCATTCCCGGATATCTTTCTCTACCAATGGTTCAGAATTAAGCGCATCTTCCCGGGTGATAACCTCGCCGGTATGAGCGGCCATTCTGCCCATGATCGCCGTCAGGGTACTGTTGGCACCGTAATCGACATTATTGATTGGCTTGTTATTACGAATGGCTTCAAAAAGCCGGTCGTGCTCTACCTGTAGGGAATTGGCGGTATCTTTTTCGTCAAACTTCCAGAGCACCTTCCCGGAATGATTTTTAATTCCTTCAAAAAGGTTGGCAGTGCCTTTGGTACCGATAAACCAGACCCCGTTTTTAGCCAGCGTGCGGCTGATAGTCCTGATTTGGCTGTGCATACGGGTACCGTCAGGATAAGTATATTCCAACGAGAAATTGTCAAATACATCGCCACTATCCGGTCCATGCAGCGATGCCCGTCCACCGTTGCCCTGTACGCTGTCAGGATAGCTGTCTTTCACCCAATGCACGATGTCAGCATTATGGATCTGCAGACCAGCGGGCGCTCCAGCCCACAACCAGTAGAAGAAATGGTAATTTCTGATCTGAAAGGCCAATTCCGAGGTAGTTTTTGCTCTGGGAAACAATTCATAGCTGCCCTTCATATAATAGCAGGTGCTGGAGAGGATATCGCCAATAGCTCCCTTCTTAATTTTTTCCACCATCTGATTATGCGCCGGATCATAGCGATTCTGCAGCCCGACTACCACCTTGAGGTCGTATTTCTCCGCCATTTTCCCCGCCTCAAAAATTCGTTTGGTGCCGGGACCATCGCAAGACAAGGGCTTCTCGATAAAGGAATGTTTTTTCTCAGCCACTGTATATTCAAAATGTTCGGGACGAAAAGCCGGAGGCGTAGCCAGCAACACCACATCACAATCCTGTACCACCTTCTGATAGGCTTCAAATCCCACGTATTTCTTATCATTGGAGACCATGATCTGATCTTTAATGGACTCGATTTTCGTCAGGTTGCTCAGAGACCGCTCCACTTGATCAGAAAAGACATCAGCCATGGCAACCAGCTTATTTCCCGGATGCGCCGTCAATGCCTGAACTACCGCTCCCGAGCCGCGATCGCCGCAACCTACCAGGCCAATCTTTAGTTCATCTGCCGAGCCGTATTTCATTTTCCGGCCTTTGAAAACAGGATTGATAAGTAATCCTCCGGTGAGTAACGATGACTGTTGAATAAACTTTCGGCGATTATGATTTGACATTATAAAAGGATTTTATTGAAGATAATTTGCGATCTCACAATTTAGGCATTAATCTAACCAATTGCTCATATAGGCTACAATTTTACGAGGTGACAAGCAAATGTTTTCTGGGATTTCCCCTGGTACTTTTCAATAAATGAGAATCGTCTAAAGATCTCTACTGCCCCATCCTCCCAGGATCAAAAACCCACATAAAAGAATGACGGAGATTTTCCGCAATAATTATCCGGCCATTTTTGTCGGTGCAGATGACATTGCATTGGGCGGTATTTTCGGGCCAGCCCAGGCACTCCAGTGATCCGAGGGCAGGATCGTAGCTCATGATCCAGGAATTGTCCTCATCCCGGCCGCCCAGCATATAGAGTTTTCCATCGCCACCATAGGCAAGGGATTTTAAATTCCAGTATTGGAAAGCTTTTCCTTTATTGATGATGGTGGAAGTGGAGGGTTCAAATTTGAAAAGGAAGCCATCGTTAATGGTGCCGCACCAGAAACCTCCGTCTCCGGCCCGAATCGCCGAGGCAATGCCATTCTCATATAGCGGGTCGGAATCCATGCCGGTTTGAGTAGGAATCACCGCTCCGGTGAAGACCGGTTTTTCGTCTCCCGGGCTAAGGCGATAAATTCTCCCTCCTTCCAATGAGGAAATCGTATTCTCCTCACCCTTCATCTTTTCCTCTTCAGACATTTCGATTTCGTTACGATAATAAGTGGAAAAATAAACGGCACCGGCATCATCCATCATCAGTACTTTCGGAACTCCCCGCCAGGAAACCCGCCCCAGGTCCTTCACCCGCCAGGGGGTCATCACCTCGCCGAAATCCTTTATTTCCTTCTTGGCGAGATTAAAGGAAAAAAGATGTCCGGCTGGATAGGTCACTCCATAAATTAATCCTCGGGCGGTATCCAGATTTATACAATTAATTCCCTGACCGGCTGAAATAATCCCCAGGTCTTCGAATTGAGAGGTCCCGGCATTAAAGGAAAAAAGATGACCGCCTTCGTAATTATTCCCGACATCATCAAAAATATCGTCATAAGTAGTGGTGGCGCCGTAAATGGTTTTTTCATCCGCAGAAAGAATATCACTGATAGCCGTCTGTCCCGGCAATCTACCGGTCAAATTCAAAACATGATTTACTGTTTCTCCATCGGTCCGGAACAAATGGCAGTTTTGAGCGCCCCAGGTGGCTTTGGTGCTGCCATAGACCCAACCGTCGTTCATCAATAGCATGTCGCTGACGGCGCTTTCTCCACCCTGGATGGGGCCTTGAGGACCATCGGAAATTAGTATTCGGTTTATTAGAGATGCTGGTGGGAGGCCACCGACCCTTTGAGAAAAAATTAAATTAAAATTTATAAAAATAATCCCTTTCGTAATTAGTGTGACAAATTCAATTTTGCTTGGATTCACAGTCATTTTGTATTTATTTAATTCGTTCTTTTGCCTTGACGCAAAAGAACCAAAAAGTCGCCCCGTCGCTAAAGCTATGGAGCGTCGGCGACAAGGCTTTAAGATATAAGCCTAAAATAGATGGAAAAAACCTAAATTCTAAAAACTCGCCTTGGTTGCCAAGACTTTGCTTCCAGGGCAGCAAGTAACCTGGAGATTTTGCTCTGGGTAGTTGCAGGCTCATACAGTTTATAATTTTACGGTTTTCTCCATCCATTTCTTAACGGCTCATCTCTTAAGGCCACATACCAGACCTTTTAGAAAGGTCTTTATTTTATCCTTGCTCCTGGCAATTGGATACATGTTCCTTCTTGTTTACAGAATATGAAACTGCCATCGACGAGATATTAATCCAAATTCTCCGGAGGATCATATTTTACCAAATAGGGCCGGGTCACCGGTTCTCCATTTTTATCCACCACCAATTTATTATTCTGATATAATTGTCCATAAGAACTAAAATAAACCGAATGATCATCTCCTACCAGCGCGCCGAAGCAGCCTTCCACTCCTTCGGCCTGTCCCATCCAGTGAAACTTTCCGGATTTAAGATCCAGAATAGTAACAATCTCCAGGGCGCTTTCCAGTACCTTTCCCCCGTGATTTCCTGCCATAAAATAAAGACGGCCCCAATCTTCATCCAGGGCGATATTTGGGGTATAGTGGCCCTGCTCCGGCATACCCAGAATATGTCCCCATTCTTTAAAATTATTGTTTTTAAGATCTAAACTCCAGACAAATCCATCGGTCGTAATAGCGTAAATCACATTTTTCGATGAAACTACCGAGGCCCGAAAGTCTTTCAGCTGACCGGGAAGATCAATATCCAGATCGGAAAAAACTTCGGAATCGGGATCGAATTTTGTCAGTCCTCCCACATCATTGGCGAAATAACAGAAACCATCGTTATCCATGATCATCTCCCTCACCCGGTCCTGTACCCGGCTCATCCGGGCTACCGACTCATAGCGATTGAGTTCCATCGTATTGAGGTTTACCCGGAAGAATTTAGCCCGGTCTACCGTGATGCCATTGATAATATTACGGGCTTCGTCCAAGTACAGTGCCACCACTCCCCCATTTGGAACCGGCACTCCAAAATAATCAACATCATCCGTGGTCGGATCATAGCGCACGATCGCACCGCCGGCGTAGCTTTTTGGATAATAGGCACGTGTGTACTCATGGGTATACGACAAGCCCATGTAACCGGCAAAATATAAATATCCCTTTGAGTCAGCCACGATGTTCGAATGGATCTTACCATGACCCGGTGTCTCGGCATTCGAATAAATAGCACTGGCCCGGTTAAGCTCCAGTACCATAGAAGTCTCGTCTGTGGCGGGATCATAAGAGGCGACTACGGTATTGCCAAATCCCCATGGTCTTTCATACCGGTCCTCTTTCGTAAAATTTCCAGTGATGGCATCCGTACCCCAGTGGTCACCACCACAAAACCAGATTTTACCGTCCGGCGTTTCAGTAATCTTATTCCAATTGGTATTTTGTGTCGATTCACCATTCCATTCGAGACCTTCGACCGGATACATTTTAAGGTGAATTTTTTCCACCGAATTTACCTCTATAGTCTGCGTCAGCCCCAGATGAGAAATAATGATCAGGCAGTAAAAAATAATATTTCGTTTTATCATTCAAATTCATTAATAATAGTCAAAAGATCTCCTGTTCCCGGACATCTCAATCAAATTTATCAACAGATCTTTTAGGAACCAGAATCCAAAGGAGGTGGAATTATTTACCACCCGGCCCCCTACTAAAATTTTACGGCGTACTCCTTTCGATTCATCCAAGGCAGAAAACTTAACCTTTTTCTTATCTTGAAAAATTGAATTTCAAGATAGGATAATCATGAAAAGATCCACTTATCTTCTTCTATATTTTTTGTCAGTAATCAAGCTGACCGGTTGTCAGTCCGGGGTTGAAAAAGAAGTCACCCAGGACCGTCCTAATATCGTCATTATTCTGGCTGACGATTTTGGAGTAGGTGATATTCAGGCCCACTATCCGGACAACAAAATTCCTACACCTTATTTGGACCGGCTGGTGAGCCAGGGTATGAGTTTTACCGATGCCCATAGTGGTTCAGCAGTATGCACCCCCACGCGATATGGTCTGCTCACCGGTAGATATTGCTGGAGAACGCCTCTGCAGGAATGGGTTCTGGCGTGCTACGAGCCGCCATTAATCAAAGAAGAAGAATTGACCTTACCTTCTTTTCTGTCCCGGGAGGGGTATCAGACAGCCTGCATCGGCAAGTGGCACCTGGGATGGGAGTGGCCGGGTGAAAATCCCAGCCGGATGGAAGAGGTACGAAACGGACTTAAGCAGGAAAAATGGTTTTTTGATCAACCGATCCGGGAAGGCCCTACGACCCGGGGATTTGATTATTATTTTGGCACCCATGTTCCCAATTTTCCTCCTTTCACCTTTATCGAAAATGATCAAATCGTAGAACAGCCGACGGAGACTTATCAGTATGACCCCGGCGAAGGTGTGGTGATGCCCAGGACTTTCGATGGAGCGCCGATCGCCCCCGGTTGGAAGTTTGATCAGATCTTGCCGACGCTCACCGACAGGGCAGTCAACTATATTCATCAAAAGGCCAATGAAGAAGAGCCTTTTTTTCTCTATTTCTCTATGACGTCACCGCATGAGCCGGTTGTGCCTTCAGAAGCATTCAAAGGGAAAAGCGGAATTGCGGCAATCGCTGATTTTGTCATGGAAACCGATTGGTCGGCAGGACAGGTGATCCAGGCCCTGGAAGATGCCGGTGTAGCGGAAAATACCCTGGTCATTTTTACCGCAGACAACGGTCATTCGGGATATACCGGCTGGGATACTCTAATTAATGCCGGTCACTATCCCAGTGGAGAATATCGTGGACATAAAGCGGACATCTGGGAAGGTGGTCACCGGGTACCCCTGGTGGTGCGATGGCCCGGCTATGTTTCAAGCAACACTCGCACTAATCAAGTGGTCTGCCTGACGGATATCTTTGCTACCGTGGGAAATATGCTGGATAAGGAAATTCCTCCTGATGCTGCCGTGGACAGTTATAGCTTTTTACCGGTTTTGACCGGAAAATCAAACGCTGGCATGCGTGAGAATATCGTTCATCACTCTGTGCACGGAGAATTCGCTTTCCGGAATGGACCCTGGAAGATCATCTTTCAAATGGCGGAAGAAACCAGGGATGCATCACGTGGCAAGGAGACAATCGTCCGATTGTACAACCTGGCAAATGATGTCCGAGAAACCACCGATGTCTCGGCGCATCATCCCGAGATTGTAAGAGACTTAACCGCTGCTTTGGATCAACTAATTGAGGATGGAAGAAGTACGGAGGGTCCAAAAATGAAAAATGATGTTCCGGTAGATTTTAGGACGATTCAGCCGAGAAGGTGGATGGCGGATTAGTCTCCAAAAAATGACAGTTCTTTAGGGACAACCGCCAATTTTTGCTTCAAATACTCCTCCTTGTAACACCTGAAATTGTTTATTCTGATCCGCTAATAACTCAATCGAATTTCCAGCCATGAAGTTAACAGTAGTTCCAGCCTGGACCGTACCTTTTGACTGAATACTGAAGGCAGCGTGGTGAGGTCCATTCGACAATGGAATTTCATCCAGGACAAGATTCTCCGGACAAACAGCACCTTCCCTAAGGCCCAGACCAGCAAAAGACATTTCATCATTGTCCCGGTTGGATGCGACAGTGATAACGATGGTACCGCCAGCGGACGAAATTATCGATAGTCCCTGACTGACCAGTAGATCCGTGGTGCCGGTATTCCCATTGATATACATGTTGCCGGTGGCAGCAATTTGATCAAGCATGACTGGTGTACCATCACCCGCGATAGAAATCGATTGGTTCATATCATTAAAAACCCCCAGACCAAAAATAAAAACCAGGTAAGGTGCATTTGGATTCAGACCATTCCAGGTGAAGGTAACGGTACCGCGGGCATAAACGACACCGGTCAGTCCATCCAGCGCCTGGGTATGTTGAGGATAAGGAAACGTGCCGGAATCGAATCCACAACCACCTATCCCGCATTCATCAGCTGAAGTAGTGAGGCCAATTCCGGTTGGCGTACCATCATCGAGAGACAAATTCATCAGGGATTGGTTGCGAATGTCACTTATCCTGGTCCAATTGACGGGTGAGATCCCATTTACGTCATCAAAATCAATTCCGATGATGGGGGGAATCTGGGCATCCGAAATGGTCACCAACAATGGTTGTCCAACCAGCCCCACCGGATAATTCGTATTGTCATTGCTGGCGATGACAAGATGCTGAATGATCCCAATTTGTGGTCCTTCAGTAAGATTGTCATAGACCCCTCGTACTGCGATAGTTTGCGGATTGGAATTACTTAATACCACCATCTGGGTTTGATTGAAATTCGTCCCATCCAGACTGATTTCCATTTGCGTCCCCGCATCAAGTTCCACGGTTACTGAACCTAGTGGCATGGTCAGCAAGCTGAGGTCATAGGTATCGGTTTGCCCATTTTCGCTCACAATAGTTCCCGGTGCAGTTTCCTCGACTTTGATGCCCGGTATATTGACATTTTGATTAATGGTAAAATCCTGACCATTGATATCAAAGAAATAATTGTCCACCGCTTCCACCCGTATTCGGGCTTTTGAGGTATTGATATTGGGTAAGGTCACCACTTCTGAACCGTCATTCGTCGTAGCTGCCGCCAATATAATCGGAAAACTTGTTCCCCCATTCGCAGAGAGACTGATTTTAACCTGGGTCGCATTGATGGGACTGGAATTCGTCCCACTGACTTGCCAGGTGACAGTCTGGTTGGTACCCCCGGTATACACAACACTCGTGCTCTGGCTAGTGACTGAAAAAGGAGTTCCGGTATTCAGA
>JAGQWZ010000025.1 GCA_020436835.1 Saprospiraceae bacterium
ATTTATCTAATCGTAGAAAAGAGAAAAAATGTATCTGGAGTTACTTCTCGAATTGGGAAAATATCAGGTGCCAGGGAATATTTGAGTATTAATGTAAAGCAATAGCGAAGCAGATGGGAGAAATTCAATTAATAGCACTAATTTCCGGTATCTATTGGCACTAAAATCAATAACTCTTGCAAGTAAGAAACTCGGGCTCGGTGAATAAGATTAAAATTAATCCAACCAAAATGGATCAGGCCAGTCTTCGCAGTTGTCAGATACGTGCGAATTTTCGATCTCTGTGAGTTGAGCGGTAGAGGCGATTTTTTCAATGTGTTGAAATAATACTCGCTCTTCGAAGCGAATGTGTTTTCGAATTTCTTCGGCCAACACTGCTGTACTTTCTTCAGTGAAAAGGTCCGATTGAAAAATTGACCTGATCTTTCGATGGTCTTCCAGTGCCTTCTTAACCAATTCGTTTTCATTACCCAAAATCGGAAAGACGCATTTTTCTTCAAATTCAAAATGAGACTTAAGATGGCTTGACCAGAACCAGTCGACATACGCTTTAAGTCTTTCTAACTTTATTTCTTTTTGTAGTCCCTTTTTTAATTTCCAGCTAAGCAACAATCCATCATGATGTTGTCGGCTTAAAGGTTGCAAAGAAATATGTCTCTTGATAGGATCTGGCATCCCAGGTTTTTTATCTAAAAAACATCACCGTACATCTAGGACGTTATTTAGGTTGAAAATTTGAGGTCTCTGTGTGAGAAGCTGGTTTGGCGCATGAGAACATCTATGAGTGATCGATTGCCGAAAATTCTGACTCTTGCATATGCGCTTCTATATCTTCTATTTCAATTGGAATGTCGGAGGCAAGATCGACAGGCCCATCGTCAGTTATCAAAATATTATTTTCCAGGCGGATGCCCATTTTTTCTTCCGGTATATAAATTCCTGGCTCGCAGGTAAGTACCATACCAGCCTGGAAGGGAGAATAACGATCACTCAGATCGTGGACATCAAGACCGAGATGATGGGCAACGCCATGCATGAAGTATCTCCGATAGGGTTGTTTTTTACTATCCTTCGGATTTATTTCACTTTTATCCAGTAGTCCTATATCAACCAGGGCATGGCTCATCATCTTTCCAACTTCCTGATTAAGTTCCTCCAGTAAAACTCCTGGAACCATCATTTCCTTAGTCTCCCGAAGGACTTTTAATACCGCATTATATACCGTGGCTTGCCTCTCGCTAAATCTTCCATTGACAGGAATAGTCCTGGTGATATCAGCTGAGTAGTTTGCATATTCTGCACCAAAGTCAAGGAGAACCAAATCACCAGCCTGGCATTTTTCGCTATTTGTGATGTAATGCAGGACACAGGCTGAAGAACCACTTGCTACAATTGGTTCATAGGCATGACCCTGAGCACCATCATGAATAAATGAGCCGGTTAACAGTGCTTCCAATTGATATTCCCACATACCTGGTTTAACCGATGCCATCACTTTGTCAAATCCATGGTGGGTAATCTGTAATGCCTTTCTTATTAATTCTATCTCCACAGGACTTTTGATCATTCGGAGATTACGGAGAATCGGTTGCGAACGATGATATTTGTGCATCGGGTAGCGCTTCATTAATTCGTTACCCAGACGCAGATCCCGGGTCAGAATTTCATCTTCTGCTCCCTGACTTTCATTGCCGTTGATGTAGATCCGTTTGCTGTTTTTAATCAAGTCATGCAGCACCGTATGGTATTGACTCAACCAGACTACTTGTTCAATGCCGCTTAGATTTGTCGCTTCGGTTTTTGTCAACTTTTCACCTTCCCAGATCCGTGCATGCTCAGTTTCCTTCTTAATGAAGAGCACCTCTTTAAAATCTTTCTTCGGAGTATCAGGAAAGATTATTAAAACTGAATCTTTTTGTTGTACCCCGGTCAAATAGAAGAAATCCGAATGTTGGCGATAGGAGTAGTGTTGGTCACCATTTCGTGGCATCGCATCATTGGAATGAAAGATGGCCAGTGAATCCGGTTTCATTTGCCTTGCAAATCGTTGCCGGTTTTGAACAAAAAGAGACGAATCAATAGCTTGGTGTCGCATGCTTATCAATGGATCATTTCGAGCGGGAAAGTACTAAAATGCCGCTAATCTGGATGCCCTATGCATATCAAAAAAATAAAAAATCAAACCGCTACTGAATTTTTCGTTCGACATTCTTCAAGTCTTCAGGATCAACTTTGGAAAAGAGTCGCTGAATATGCGCACGAGCATCTTCCTTGACCTGATCGTTGATGTGGCCGGCAATGCTGACCAACCCAAAGGTGAGTACGCCCAGATCATCGGTAAAACCAAAAAATGGACTTAAATCGGGAATGGCATCAATCGGAGCCAGTAGATAGGCCAAAGTGCCCAGAACCATTCTTTTGGCCCAACTGGGTGTATCCGGACGTTTATAGGCATAATAGAGCAAAAGTACTGCGTAGATAACCTGAGTGCCAGCCTGATGCACCATAGACTGCAATTTTTCCAGAAACTTTTGATGGTCAAATTTCTTTAGTAGCCTTTTAAATATTTGTGCTGGTGTTTTCATCTTTCGACTGAATACTGGTCAAATAACAATCAAAACTATTGCATTTGTTCCCGGGAAAGATAAATAAAAGATAAAGAGTGCCTGCTATGCTCGTTGCTTTTGTGGATCAGATACTTCCAGAATTTCCTCTGTCAAAGGATCAAAATGGTATCCCTCCTCCGTAAAATGCCGGAGAACCCTCGGTAACGTATACCGCAATTTATGTTGCGATTTTATGCTATCGTGGAACACAATAATCGAACCCGCCCGGGTGTTGTTGATCACATTTCGAAGGCATTGTTCTTCTGTGGTTTTGGGATCGAAGTCTCCACTTAAGACATCCCACATAATGATCCGGTAGTGACGCATCAGAAATGGCACTTGTGACGGCTTGATCCGACCATAGGGAGGTCTGAATATAGGCGATTTAACCAAATTGGCTCCACGACGGACATTGTGGAAATAAGGGATATTTTCAGTTCTCCAACCCGATAAGTGGTTGTTGGTGTGACTTGCCAGTGCATGACCTTCTTCTCGCAGTCTTTCAATTATTCGGGGATATCGCTCTACGTTTTCTCCAACACAGAAAAAAGTTGCCTTGGCATCGTAGCGAGTGAGTTCATCCAATACCCAGGGGGTAACTTCAGGAATAGGACCATCATCGAATGTTAGATAAATTCGCTTATCCGATGTAGGAATCCTCCATATGAAATTCGGAAATAAATTTTGGATCAGCTCTGGGGTTTTCACGAGATACATGTTGCTGGCTTTGTGGATTGGAAATCCGGGCAAATATTCCTTTAATTTGCACCTTTAAATTGTTTAACGTACAACGATTGGTTTTGGTTTATTGCTGCGTCACATATATTTATTTATATATGACGAATAATTTTAATGTGATTCTTGGATTCTTCCTTGGGAAGCTTAGAAAAATAGGTTATGAATAGTAATGTTAGAGTTCGTTTTGCACCCAGTCCAACGGGACCTCTTCATATTGGTGGTTTGAGGACAGCATTGTACAATTACCTCTTTGCCCGGAAACACCAGGGTTCTTTCATATTGAGAATTGAGGATACCGATCAAAACAGGTATGTGCCCGGTGCTGAGGACTATATAAAGCGATCCTTACAGTGGTGCGGTCTTAATCCGGATGAAGGACCTGACCAGGGGGGGCTTGCAGGACCCTACCGGCAGTCCGAACGAGCGAGCATCTATCAAGAATACGTAGAACTATTGCTTGAAAAAGGGAAAGCATACTATGCCTTTGATACTGTAGAGGAATTGGAAGCCATGAGACAACAAGAGCAGGGCCATGCAAAATATGATAGCTCTACCCGTCAATCTATGCGTAACTCCCTAACAATCAAACAAGAAGAGGTTGAGAAATTAGTGGCGGAAGGCAAGCCCTATGTGATCCGCATGTTGGTACCGGAAGCGCGGCAAATTCATTTTGTGGACAGGATCCGGGGAGAAGTGGAATTTGATTCGGCCGAACTGGATGACAAAGTCATTCTGAAGGCCGATGGATTGCCAACGTACCATCTGGCCAATGTGGTTGATGATCATCTGATGCAGATTACACATGTGATCAGGGGAGAAGAATGGCTTTCAAGTACTGCTCATCATGTACTCTTGTATGAGGCTCTGGAGTGGCAGGATTCCATGCCGGAATTTGCACACTTGCCTCTGATCTTGAAGCCTACAGGTAAAGGTAAGCTGAGCAAAAGAGATGGTCAGAAGTTCGGTTTTCCTGTTTTTCCGTTAGCCTGGCAGGATGCAGACCCCAATGAGTCCTTTGAAGGATTCGATACCTTTGGCTTCAATCCCGAAGCATTAGTGAACTTTCTGGCATTCCTCGGATGGAATCCAGGGACAGAGGAGGAGATTTTTACTTTATCTCAACTCACACAAGCTTTTTCTCTGGATCATATCGGAAAATCGGGGGCTCGATTCGATTATGATAAGGCACTTTGGTACAATAGTCAGTACCTAAGTAAAATGGATCCTTCTGTATTTAGAGATGCGATCATTCCATTTCTCGACAAAGCTGGTTTTGATCCCAACCATTCGAAACTTACATCTATTTGCCAATTGATGCAAGATCGGATAAAGACCTATGCTGAATTGCCGGATGCCTGTCGATTCTTTTTCATTGACATCGAACAATATGATGAGGTGACGATTTCGAAAAAGTGGAATAATGATACCAAGTTGTTGCTTAAGTCGATCCGTGGCTCTTTGAGTAAGAGTACTGACTTTAATGCCGAAAAGATCAAAAGCAAAGTGAGCGAATTAATAAATCAAGCGGGGGTTAAATTTGGAGATATCCTTCCTTTGTTGAGAATCGCTCTCACCGGTGAAGGGAAAGGAGCTGATGTTTTTTCGATCATGGAAATTCTGGGAGCTGAGTCAACCCTGGATCGCCTGGATAAAGCAGAATCCGTATTTTCGGGATTAAAGCCCGTATAAAGAGACTTCCGCAAGGGAACCCACCTGATTCTGATAAACGTTGTAAATAAAAAATTATGCCTAAGAAAATACCGAAAAAGGGAATACCTGAAGCACATGAAGATCTCAAGGGTTTTGATATCAAAATCAATGAATTCGGGCAAATCATTTCAACCATGCCGGTCGACAAGTTGAATAAGTTCCTAAATCACAATGTTGATGACAAGAAACTAAAAGACCAAAATCACTCACCGGAAGAAGAATAGAATTCAACTTGTTCATCAGTGAATTCCTCCATCCTGCCTATATCTCGATTTGGAATCTAATCCTTCGAAATATTCTTCATTTCCAATTGATACAGATGCAACCTTGCCAAAGGGACATTGTCTTTAGAATAAAATCAACTTAACCACATTTGATACCGGTATCACAACAAGAGTTGGTAAACAAATGCCTGGGAGGTGATCGAAGGGCTCAATTTGAAGTCTATCAATCCTATTCCAGGGCTATGTTTAATATCTGTCTCCGGATGATGGGTAAGCGTGAGGAAGCTGAAGATGTATTGCAAAATGCTTTTGTTGATGTATTCACTAAAATGGCTTCCTTCAGGGGAGAATCCACCCTGGGAGCATGGATAAAACGAATCGTGATCAATAGTTGCCTCAACGAGTTGAAGAAAAAGAAGATTAGGATTGTATCAGGAGATGACCAGATCAGTGAGGTGGAATATGATGAATATGAAGAAGATTTTGACATTGAAGATATCCAGCGGGTAAAAAAAGCCATTGGCCAACTGCCGGAGGGATACCGGGTTGTATTCACCCTTTATCTGATGGAAGGTTACGACCACGGTGAGATCAGTGAAATTCTTGGGATAACTGAAGGGGCATCAAAGTCTCAATACAGTCGGGCAAAACAGAAACTACATCAAATTTTAACCCAACGAAGTAAAACAGGATGAATAGTAAAGATCGGTTAGAAAAATTTGTGCTTGAAAATAGAGAAGCCTTCGATGATGAACGGCCTTCATTCAAAGTATGGGCAGATATTGAAAAGGAGCTTCATCGGTCCAGTCGCAAGAAAAGAGATATTTGGCGTTGGTCCTTAGCTGCTTCCATTTTGTTGGTGGTTGGAATGTTATTAGGTATGCTGGTTTATCCGAAGATTTATGAGTATCAACAACTCCAGGCTTTAAATGCTTCAGAAGAGTTTAACGGAATGGCCGGATATTTCAATACTGAAATTGAAACGCTCTTAGTTGAACTAAAAGGTGATCAACAGACCACAGCGATCAGAACAGAACTGGATGAGATCGATCAACAAATTCAGAAACTTAAAATTGATTTAATTCATGCACCAAAAAATTCAAGAGAAATAATCTTCCAGGCAATAATTGAATCCTACGAGACTAAGGTTAGCCTTCTGGAAACAGCAATAAATCGTAAAAAAGAAATAAAAAATATAAACAATGAAATTAAGCACATTTAAAATAAAGTATCTTCTTCTGGCTTTAAGCTTTGTGCTACCAAATATACTGGCACAAGCGGCCAAGAGTGAATACACAAGGACCTATACCAAGACCTATAATATTGATCCTGATGGTCAAGTCAATATCGAAAATATCCACGGACAGGTAAATATTAATACCTGGGATAAATCAGAAGTCTATATTAAGGTTGTAGTCACGGTTGATGCGTCAAGCGAACGAAAGGCCGAAGATGACTTTGAAAGAATTGATATAGATTTTAGCAATGATAGCCGGAACGTAAGCGCAAAAACATCGATTGACAATAAGAAATCCACCTGGTGGTTTATCCAGAGTTGGTGGGATGATGATGATATTAGAATCGACTATGAGGTCTCAATGCCATCCAGCGCTCGATTGGAATTGACCCATAAATATGGTAATGCGGATCTGGGAACTTTCTCCGGTGATGTGGAGGTGAATCACAAATATGGTGACCTCACAATCAATCATGTAGCCGGTAAACTTGATATTGATGTTTCTTATGGTAATGCAACCATTGCCAAAGCAAATATTTCTGAGATGAATATTGCTTATTACAAATTGCGGTTGAATGACGCTAATGAAGTAACGATCGATTCCAAATACTCTCAGATTTATATCGAAAGTGCAAATGAAATAATATCCGAATCTTCTTATGATGGATATCATCTGGGTGATATTGGCACTCTTTCCAATGAAGGGAAATACGACAATTTCGAAATTGAGAAGATCGAATCTATGGATATCGATACGAAATACACCAAGCTCAATTTAGAATATCTTTTAGATCGACTGGATGCTGAAATGTCGTACGGTGGTCTTGAAATAGACCGGCTTGACGCGGGGTTTGATGAAGTGATCATCAGTAGCCGGTATGCCGGATTAGAGATAGATACCGATGAAGTACCTTCTTTCCGGGTCGATGTTGAAGGAAGATATACTGGAGTAAATTTACCCAGAGGTGTCGAGACTACCCGGGATATCAAAGACGGAAATGACCACGTGGTTGTCGGTTACAGGGGTAATTCCAATGCCAAAGGCGAGATTAGAGTAAGGGCAGAATATGGCGGACTCAAATTAAGATGATTTCAAGGCCTCGGAAGCTGGCTAGGCTTTGTTCAGGCACTCTAAACTAATTTGTATCTTTTACCGCAGAAATTAAAATTTAACAATGCGGATAAGATTTTGTGGAGCTGCTAGAACCGTCACCGGTAGTGCTCACTTGATTACGCTGGATAATGGATTCACGATATTGCTCGATTGTGGCTTGTACCAGGGGCATGATGATGAAATGGAAGATTTCAATCGTCAATGGTATTTTAAGCCGCAGGATCTGGATTGTGTCGTCTTGTCTCATGCGCACATCGATCATACAGGCCGCTTACCTAAATTGGTAAAGGATGGATTCAGAGGGGAGATATATGCTACCCACGCTACCAGAAGCCTCAGCGCTATTATGCTATTGGATAGTGCAAAAATACAGGAAAGAGATGCGGAGTATGCCAACAAGAAGGCGAGAAAGAAAAACAAGAAGCCGTTGGTTAAGCCACTCTATGAATCAGAAGATGTAGCGCAGACCATGAAACAGTATACCGGGGTACCTTACGACCGGTGGTTTAAGATTCATGAATCCGTCGAAATTCAATATCGCGATGCCGGTCATATTCTGGGAAGTGCCAATGTCACTTTAAAAATCCGTGAGCATGGTAAGGAGATCCTGGTTGGATTTACGGGAGATATTGGCCGTCCTGACCGTCCGATTTTACGGGATCCTCAACCGATGCCAGAAGTAGATTATCTCATTTCTGAATCAACTTACGGAGATCGGGACCATTTAAGCCGGCCGGAGGAAACAGACGTGCTGCTCAATCTGATTAAAGAGACGTGCATTCACAAACAGGGAAAAATCATTATCCCCGCCTTCAGCGTAGGTCGTACCCAGGAGATAGTCTATATACTTGATCAATTCGAAAATGCCGGTATGCTGCCTCGGGTGCCAGTTTATGTGGATAGCCCGTTGGCGGTTAATGCCACCCAGGTCTATGGTGCTCATCCTGAATGTTATGATAATGAATTGAATGAGTACATGCTCATTGACGACAATCCTTTCGGATTTAATAATCTTACGTATGTACGGAACGTAGAATTATCAAAGGAATTAAATACCTCACAGGAACCTTGCATTATCATCAGTTCATCCGGAATGATGAATGCTGGCAGAGTAAGACATCACCTATATCATAATATTGACAATGCTCGAAATACCTTTTTAATCGTTGGGTATTGCTCTCCGGATACTCCCGGTGGAATGCTACTTGCCGGCATCGAAGAGATGAAGCTTTACGGGGAGATTAAACCGGTGAGAGCCAAGATAGCTCGAATGGATTCGTTTTCTGCGCATGGAGATCGAAATGAAATGCTGGACTTCATGCGCAATCAGAATCGGTTAAAAAGACTTTTCCTCGTTCATGGTGAATATGATCCGCAGCTTTCTTTTCGTTCTCTATTGGATAAATATTTCCACGTGCCCGTTGAAATACCAACATTAGGGCAGGAGTTTGTTCTAACTTAATAACAACTATTAGGAATATCAGCCTGAAAATACTCGGCATTTCTCTGGCACTTTGTGCCCTGGCCTGTCTGAGAGTCGACCAACTGCCAGAAGTCACTTTGGAAGAGACATCTCCCTTCCTCGCTTTTCCATTGGCATCACTGGAGGTAACCTCCGATGAATTGATTGGTCAGTTAGATGAAGAGGTGACTATAGGATTGAACGAGGAAGGGATCTACACGGTCTATTTTCATTCGGATCCCTTTGTTAGAGGTAAAGACGATCTGATCCCCTTTAACAGTTTTGCGCTGCCCATACCGATTATTGATTCAGTGGTCAGCTTGCCGCTACCGGATCTAGCCGAACTGTCACTGGACAAAGGAATTCTCAAAGGTGATCAGTTGATATTTACCCTCAACTCTGTTGAAAACAGTGATGTTTCGGTTAAAATCTCCTTGCCTCAATTCACTAAAAACGGAGATGTTTTTGAAGGAGAATATATCATACCATTTGATGGGTCTTCACCAGGTACCTTGACGGCAGAACCCATCGATCTGAATGGGTATACTGTTGATTTTTCCAATGGGGATCTTACACTGAGATATGAGGCCAGGAATGAAGCGGGTGAGAGGATTATCTTACCTCTGTCTTTCGCCCAGATTACCGGATTCGAATTTTCCTACTTGGAAGGATCAATCATCCGGACTTCTATCTCTACGGACCTGCAACGAATTGATATTGATATCCAGGACTCCCTGATTGCAGGGGAGTACCAATTCCAGGATCCCAAGATTCATTTTGATCTCCACAATAGTTTTGGCATTCCACTGGGGGTGAAGGTCAAAGAAGTATATATTCTCGGCTCCGACTCGATTCAACAGCCATTGGAAAGCTCCCTTTTCGATCAGATAATAATACTTGATTATCCAGGATTTGACCAGCAAGGGGAAGTGGTCCGGGATAGAATCACATTTGATAAAGAGAATTCCAACCTGTTGGAACTGACGCATAACGACATTATCGGCATCGATTATGATCTGGACATTATTTTGAATCCCCAGGAGATTTCCGATGAACGATTTTTTATCCTGGACACCAGTCAGACTCTTGTCACTGCTGAAGTGGAGTTGAGTTTTGAAGCTTTGGTCGACAATGTTGGCATTTCCAAAATCGCAGATCTGGATTTCAGCCGCCTGGATTCGATTGACTTCCTTCGTTTAAAAGTCGTCGTGGAAAATGGCTTGCCTCTTTCCTTTCAACCTGATCTGACGTTTTTAGATACAATTTCCGGGCAACGTATAGCGCTAAATGAAGAGAATGGTGCTCTAATTTCGAATGCGAATACAAATGACTCCGGCGACATCCTCTCAACAACTTCCAGTCTGCTATTTTATTCATTGGATATTGATCAGTTGGCCCGGGTGAAGGATATGAATCAATTGGAAGCAGAATTTACTTTGAGGTCTCCCGATCAAGGTGCTACCAGTGCCAAGATCAAGCCGGGACAAAAGCTGATGATGCGAGTTGGTGCAGAAGCAAAATTCAGGTGATGCGATATCTTTCTACAATATCTTTCTGGGGAATAACCATTGCTCTCAGCTATAGCCAACCGGAGATTTCGATCCTGGGGTCAGCAGACATATTACAAGCGGACTTGTATAATCCTGCTAGATTTCAGAATCGAGGCTGGAATATCGGGTTACCGGCACTCGCCTATAACTTTTATCACACCGGACCTGGTTACCGGAAAATAATTGACCAGAGCACCGGACAGCCGGTATTGAGGCTCAGTAACCTCAGGGACGGATTAAAGGATGAAAACTTTCTTTACACCGATTTTCGATTCCAAACATTTAAGTTAAAGTATGGTACGAAGCAATGGAGCTTTGGTTTGGATCATGAAATTATTTTTCATAGTTCAATAGAATATCCCGGTGACTTAATCCGGCTCTATTTGGATGGTAACCAGCAATTCATTGGGCAGACCATAGATATAGCTCCGGAAGGTCTCATCTATTCGATGAACAGCTATGGATTCCTCATAAGTCGTTCCTGGTCCAATATGACTCTGGGAATTAAGCCGAGAATATTATTTGGAGGGCAATATGGTAATGTGCCATTGGCCAAGGCAGAATTGCATACCTCAGACGATGTCTACCAGGTGACGTTAAATACTGATTTTCGTTTTGATAATGTCGGACTAGTACGTTTTGAAAATTCAAATTTTCTAAATTATCAAATTGAATCATTTAATCAATGGAGTCTTTTTTCCTCTAATCTGGGAGCTGCCCTTGATATTGGATTACAGTGGCATCTATCGGATGCATTTGATCTCGGATTATCAGTTGTAGACTGGGGAAGGATCAGGTGGGACACTGATGTAAGGTCATATCAAAGTGAGCAAACCATGGTTTATGAAGGATTGGAAGTGGTAG
Source organism: Saprospiraceae bacterium (assembly GCA_020436835.1). Classification (GTDB taxonomy): domain Bacteria; phylum Bacteroidota; class Bacteroidia; order Chitinophagales; family Saprospiraceae; genus JABDMH01. The sequence continues at coordinate 11,506 of JAGQWZ010000025.1, forward strand.
ACTTGTTCGAAAAAGAGGAAATAAAGATACCGGATGCGATTGATTCTTTGAGATCGATCTTTCAGCTGGAGGAGTCACAGGAATCGCTTGTTTTTAAACTTCCCACTAAATTTATCGCCGTGGCCACCTACCAGGCCGGTCCCGGATTAGAACTTTCTCTTATAACTTACTATCAGAGTGGACTTTCTCGGCCTTTGGTGGTGGGTTTGCAAGGTTTGACCGGACTATCCAGCCATTGGAAGTTAGGGGCCACGTTGAGCAACCGATACGATGAGATGAACTTAGGACTGATGTCGGTCTGGACGCAATCTAAATGGGTGGCATATTTGGCGACTGACCAGGTACTGACCAATTTGAATCCGCTTCAATCAAATCACTTTAATCTGAGGGTGGGACTAAATCTTCACTTGGAGGGAACAACCTTCGATTAAATTACATTTCTAAAATCGGTGCACGTTAGATTTTCTTCACATAGATGTTTTTAGCAATCACCGGGGAGATTAATGTAGGTTGGTTCTCTTCAATCTGCAGGCGCATGGATCCATCGTAGTCAAACTTGTCCAGCACTTCAAACTTGGTTCCGATCTCAATCTTCATTTCCCCCAGAAACCCGAGAAATTGAGAATCGTGAATAGCTACCCCCACGACCTCACCCTTTTCAGCGATGTTCATAGAAAACATAGGTTGCTGTGCCCGCAGGGTAAAGCGTCCGGAGCGATCTGGTATAGGATCACCGTGCGGATCAAAACGGGGAAAGTCTAAAAACTCCTCGAGACGATCCACCAGTGTTTCGGACTGGATATGCTCAAGTTGTTCAGCCAGTTCATGCACTTCATCCCATCCGTAGCCCAGCTTTTCAACCAGAAATGACTCCCAAAGTCGATGCTTTCGTACCAGAATTGTCGCTATACGGCCTCCATCGTTAGTAAGAAGGGTACCCTGGTATCGTTGATACTCCACCAGTTTCTTCTCAAAAAGCTTCTTGATCATATCCGTTACCGATGCGGCCGATGTTGATAATTCATCGGCAAGGTCATTGGTTGACACAGGATTTCCTTTTTTTTGTGAGATCTTGTATATCGCCTTAAGATATCTTTCTTCAGAAGTACTAAGCATTTTAAGAGGTGATTGCATTTACAAAAATGATCAAAAATTAGATTAGCTTAAAATTAGA
>JAGQWZ010000208.1 GCA_020436835.1 Saprospiraceae bacterium
ATAAACAGCCCTGAATTAGTGGTTGTGTCAGGTTCCACCGATGCTATTGAGTCATTTGCCAGCTACTTGGAGCAGCAGAGCATTTTCAATAAGATCTTGCCGACTTCTCATGCCTTCCATTCCCGCATGATGTTACCTTGTCTTGATAGTTATCGTGAATTCTTTAAGAATATCGCTTTAAAAGAACCTCAAATTCCGATTATCAGTACGGTTACCGGTAAAGTTTTGACCGGAGAAGAAGCCACTGATCACGAATACTGGGTACAACACGTCCTTGACCCGGTGAGGTTTGCAGAAGCAGTATCCGTAAAACTAAGTGATGATTCAGCGGTGTTCTTGGAGTGTGGCCCCGGGCATTCACTTGAGTCTGCAATTAAACGGAGGCTGCAACCAGATGATATATTTGCTACGGTTGGTACATTGTATGAGGGTCAGGATGCAGTCATCTCGCTAGATAATTCCATTGGAAAACTGTGGATCGAGAATATTTATATTGATTTCGACACAAGATTTGCTACAAAGGGTCTGAAGAAGATTTCGTATCCCTTGCTTCCCTTCAACCGGAGATCTTTTCTCATTGATTTTAAAGCACTGCGAGGCGAAGAAAACATCACTGAAAATGTTAAACGTGAAAATCTCAGTGATTGGTTTTCGGTTCCATCCTGGAAAAAAACCGCTCCGGTGCAACTAGTCCCAAAGAATGAGAAAGAAATCGTCGATCTCCCTGAAAAGTGGATCGTATTTGTAAATGACAATAATGGAAAACGAATTGTTGAATTTCTTCAAAAACAAAATCAAGATGTATATAAGATAGAGATTGGAGACTCATTTCACAGAACCAATAATAATTTTACAATACAAATATCCAATGCGGAACACTATCAAAAATTATTTTCCCAGATTGACGCCGAGGGTTATTTAATCCGCATTATTCATGCATGGAATCTCGAAGGGGAAGATGAGGAGTCACTGAACCTTAAAAATGTAGACTTTAAGCTTGACCTCGCATTTTATAGTCTGATTTATGTCGAGCAGGGATTGATTAAAAATAATTTGACTGACCATATTTCCTTCACTTGCCTGGTAAATGATGGATTTAATGTTACGGGATTCACTAAAGTTCGACCTGAAAAATCACTGGCGGTTGGCCCGGTAAGAGTGATTTTTAAAGAACATCCCGGCGTGGTGAGTAGATTAATTAATCTGGAGGGCTTGTCGGAAAAATTGTCCGACTATTTAATTGAACAGATCGTACTGGAAACGACAGTCGAAACCAATGACAATCTCATCTCTTATTTTAATAGGTCCCGATGGGTCGAAAGTTTTGAGGAAATCGAATTATTCAAAGATCGAGGTGCCAAGTCACAGCAATTAAAGGAAGATGGAGTCTACCTGATCACTGGTGGAGGTGGTGGAATCGGAAGAACATTTTCCACTCTAATTGCGGACACTGTTCGTGCTACAGTCATTTGGACCGGTAGAAAAGCGTTACCGGCTCGGGAGCAGTGGGATCTCCTGATCGAAGATGATCGAACAGATGTCAATCTACGGGATAAACTGAAAACGATCCGACACATTGAAGCCATGGGTTCGACTTTCGACTATTTCTCTGTGGAGGCTGATGATCTACTGGGTATGCAGCGGGTTCTGGCCTGCATTGAGGAGAAGCACGGTCAGTTAAATGGATTAATACACTCGGCAGGAGTAGCGGGTGGTGGAGTAATTGCACTAAAAGACAAAGTAGAAGCAGACCGGGTCATCAGGCCCAAAGTGCAGGGGGTCTTAATTCTTAAAGAGATTCTTAAGGGAAAAGCTCTGGATTTTGTGCATCTATTTTCGAGTATCACTGCTCTACTCGGGGAAGCAGGAAGGGTGGATTATACCGCAGCCAATTCTTTTCTTGATGCTGTATCAAATGGGGATTTCCTCGCATTGAATACAGATGTACTATCTGTCAATTGGGGGCAGTGGGGATTAATTGGTATGGCGGCCGACTGGCAACGGGAGAAAGCCCGG
>JAGQWZ010000209.1 GCA_020436835.1 Saprospiraceae bacterium
ATAAACAGGGAAAATATGAAAGAAAGAGGAGCAATAAATCCGTGGATGAGACCGAAAAGAAATCCACGGGTATCCGAAGGATTGACACAAGCATCCAGATCTTCAGGATGTGCACATCCGGCGAAGAGCACCAGGACGATTAATAAAACAGATAGGGTTGCGTAGTTGATTTTCATTTTTGCAGAGAATTTATTATAAAAAACCGGTTCCAAATCTATTTAGTTTCTTAATTATCTGGATTGAAGTTTAGACATTATGATAATTCGACAAATCCTTATTTTATCGCTATGAAATGTTTTTTTACCTACCTTTTTCCGGTATTGATGATCTTGAATTGCAGCCTTTTTTCTCAAAATCCTTTGGAGAAATCCTTCCATCAACTCCAGCAAAAGGTTGCAACTACTCAATTTCACTTACCCTGGGTGAGCCTGGGGCCGGTAGTCAATAGTGCCCGGGTGGAGGCGCTTCAAATCGATCCCCATAATCCGGGAACTTTCTATGTAGCATTCGGTTCCGGAAACCTATGGAAGTCCATTGATCATGGTATTTCCTGGAAGCCGGTCTTTGAAAATAAGCCTTCCCATGGTATTGGTGATATTGCCCTGGCGCCATCAGATTCCCGGGTGATATACCTGGGTACCGGAGAAAGTTTGCGTAAACAACGGAATTTTACCTTGCCTGGTAATGGAATTTACCGGTCTGATGATGGGGGAAATACCTGGGACCACCGGGGTCTCTCCGAAAATTGGCATGTGGGAGAAATCGCAGTGCACCCTCAGGATCCCGATATTGTATTTGTTGCAGCAATGGGCAAATTTTGGAGTGAAAGTGATAAGCAAGGTATCTATAAGAGTATAAATGGGGGTAAGGATTGGAAAAAAGTGCTTTACGTCGATGAAAAAACAAGAGCCAATGATATTGTAATAAGTCATACGAATCCCGATATCATTTATGCGACGATGTGGGAAAATAATATTGATACGATTTTACCTGAGAGCGTGTATGGTCCAAATAGCGGAATTTATCGTAGTGAGGATGGAGGGGAGCATTGGATCAGAAGAAGTGCTGGTTTACCCTCCGGATCCCGGACGGGAAGGATAGGGGTAGCGGTTTCTTTTCAGGATCCGGACATTGCATATGCATTGGTTGACAACTTAAATAAGGAGAGGTCAAACGCAGCTGAGGTATACAGGACGGAAGATGCTGGAATTTCCTGGCTCCGGACCCATCCCGATGATCTGACCTTTTCGTCCACTATTGGATGGTATTTTTCAGATATCTACGTCAATCCCAGGAATGACCAGGAAATTTATGCTCTCGGTGTCCGGATTGCCCATAGTGAGGATGGAGGAAAAACATTTAGGATACTGGATGGTGCAGTGCAGCATATCAATCCCAGTCCGGCTCAGACACTGCATCTCGATCATTGTGAAATGTGGATCAGCGAGCAAAATCCCAACCAGATTGCGGTTGGAAATGATGGTGGGTTTTATCTTTCTTATAATGGCGGCGACCATTGGATGCACTACAACAATATACCTGCGGGAGAATTCTATACGATCACTGTGGAGAAAAAGCGCCCGCACCGGATTTTCGGCGGTACTCAGGATGATGCGACCGTATTCGGTCCGGCAGAAGAAGCAAAAGCAATTGGCTTACCGGACAAGTGGCAGTATCTCTGGATCGATGCCTGGAGTGGGGGAGATGGTTGTATAACGCAACTCGATCCGGACGATCCCGACATTATTTATTTTAGTATGCAGGAGGGTTTTGTCATGCGAAAAGATCAGAAAAGCGGGACCGCAGTGCCGATAAAACCGCTGGCTGATTCATTGGAATCAATCGATTTGCGATACAACTTTGTTTCACCCTACTTTGTGTCACCTCATCAAGGGCAGACGCTTTATCATGCTGGAAATTATATTTTCAAAAGTCAGGACCGGGGAGATAATTGGAAAAGGATCAGTCCCGACTTATCGGTGAGCGCATCAAATGCAAAAAGGTCACTTGCCGCCTCGGCTTTTGTCGAATCTCCGTTAAAGGCCGGTCAACTGTTCGCAGGAACGGATCATGGTGCATTCTGGTTCAGTCCGGACGATGGTATGACCTGGCAAGAGCGTTCGGAAGGACTGGCTGATGGATATGTTAGGAGCATCTGTCCTTCGAAGTTTAATCCGAATCGGGTATATCTGACAATGACGGGGTTGGACTATGATGATCTCAATGCTTACGCCTACCGGTCCGAAGACCAGGGAGCACATTGGCAACCAATTACTTCCGGGCTTCCGGATCAGCCGGTCAATGTGATTATCGAGGACCGTTATTTCAAAAACTTTATCTATGCCGGAACTCATCGGGGAGTATTTATTTCAAGAAATGGGGGAGAAATTTGGGAACTTTTGGGATCTGATTTTCCGTATGTGCCGGTTGCCGATCTGGCTATTAATGAGCAGGATGAATTGATTGTCGCCACCCATGGACGAGGAATTTATAAGATCGATCTTTCATCAATCTATTTCATGTTCAATGCCTCCGAAAATCGCAGTAGTAATGATCCTTTTTTGTTTCCTATCCTGGATTTCCCCGCAGGAAAATTGAGGACGAGTCACCGGGATGTTGACCAGGCTTCTGTCCAAAACCAAAATTTTTCCTTCTATTTACCAAAGAAGAATGAGGTCGGCCTGCAAATAAAAGATGATAAAATGGAAGTTATTTGGGAGAAGAAAATAGAAGGTAAAAAAGGAATAAATGTATTTCGTTTTGATCAGGTGCTGGAAAACAAAAATGCGCTCGAACCTTATGTACTACAAAGTAAAGTATATATAAGACCAGGGCAATATAAATTATGGTTGACTGTTGGTTCTTTTAAACTGGAGCGAGCTTTTACCGTACATGAATAAGTGGTGGAATTGTAACATTGAAAATCGAATGCAATAAGTTGACTTCTTTTACCAGAGTCTATGGCCGACGGAGTTATCAGCATCAGCCTTATATAGCTTCGACCAGATGCACCTGCCTCCATGGTCCTACTCATCTGGATATTGCATTGCACAATCTTATTTTATTCAAACTTTAGTTTTTCACTGAAGAACGGCAGTACTTTTTCGTAAATACGTTCACCAATACGATTAAGATGATCCCCATCATAGCTTTCGTAAAAATGGGGTAAATCATAAGCTTCCAGTCTTTCATGTAATTCTTTGGTGGTCGGATAAATGCCAAAATCTTTCGTGCCGGCATCCATAGCAATTCCATCCAGTCTCTTCAGATTGTAAACATATTGATCCAGCATATTTAGTGGAGCATTTGCAGCTAACCGGTTTTTCACCTCTTCATCAACACCTCCCTCAGAGAAGGGAAGATCCAGGTACAATGGAGCTTTGTTTGGATTGGGAGCCCAGGAGGCAGCCGTGGCCAGGGTGGCAGCAACCATGAAGGGCTGCGCCTCAATCTCGTCTTTGCTCTTTACGGATTGCACATTTTTTATCAAACCGGCATTATCATTGACCATTGTCGACAGGCAACAAGGACTCAGCAGGTATATCGATGAATAGACATCCGGATACTTCATACCTAAACGCATGGTGCCATAACCGCCCATGGAATGTCCTGCCAATCCACGGCTGCTTTTGTCGGAGATTGTGCGGTAATGCTGATCAATATATTCCACCAGTTCCCTGGTTACAAAAGTCTCCCAATCACCGATTGTAATCGATGAAGAATACATACTACCTTTGAAAGTGTTGTAGGCATTCGGCATTACAATAAGCATCTCCCGGGATACACCGGCCGTGATGGCGGAGTCTACAATAGAGGGAAGATCGATCCAGTGCTCCTGAAATCCAAACCACTTGTCATCGCGGTCCGTGTAGCCATGCAACATATAAAGAACCGGATACCTTTTTTCGGTATTCTGGTCATAACCAGGGGGCAAATAAATGGATACCTCCCGATCCGGTGAATCACCAATAAGGTTGCCTGCCAGCGCCTCACTATGTACCGTGATTCGCAGCTTCCTGCCCTCAAGTTGCTGAGCAGTGGTAGTAATACTGGCAAATAGGAAAAACAGGAGAATGTATGGAAAAAGGGAATTAGCTCGTTGACACATATTAATTGTGATTATTTTATAATAAAGGTCCCATTTAGATTTGTATATTCCTAGTAAATTATTCCAACTCCGCATAAATCATTGAATGAAAAGTATAGTAAAAAATAAGCACTCTTTTCGAAACTTACAGGATATCGCCGGGCCGATGTTGATACTTTGTCTTTGCCTGTCGGTATCTCAAAGTATGGCACAAAAAGCAATGGCTTCGACGTTGTTTGATTCACTCTATCAAACCGAGATAGAAAAGATTCAAATCTATTTAAACATAGATACATTTCTCCAAAATAAATTTACCGATAAAGAGCAGGAAGGAAAGATCAAAGTTATCAGCAAAGGGGATAGCCTTGTGCTCGCCGTCGATATTTCGGTGCGGAGTAAATCCCGGCGACGGTATTGTGATTTTCCACCCATAAAATTTGATTTTACCAAAAGTGACCTGGAAGCGATGGGGTTGGATAATGAGGATGAGTATAAGGTGGTAACCCATTGCCTGGACCAGGAACTCGGAGAAGAGATTCTGCTGAAAGAATTTATGATCTATCAACTGTACCGGATTATCACGCCAATCAGTCTCAGGGCAAAGTTGGTCGATGTCGAATACATTGATTCCGGCAATTCAGGGCATCTACGTAAGAAGGCCGTGATTCTGGAAAGCGAAAACGAATTTGCCAAGAAACATAAAGGAAAGCTTTGTGATTGTATGGGTACACCACTTGACAAAATTGATGGACTGCAAATGGAAATCGTAGCCATGTTTCAGTATATGGTCGGAAATACAGATATGGATCATTTGGTGGAGAGAAATATCAAATTGATCGAACCCAAAGATGATGCTCAACTAATGATACCGGTAGCCTATGATTTCGATTTCAGTGCACTCGTGAATGCGCCCTATGTCCATAAGCAGGTGGAAGACAACCGAAGAATTCAGCGCGTATATCTGGGTTATAAGGAGAATGAATCCCGGCTGCCGGAAGTCATTCAATTATTTAAAAGTAAGGAAGAAGAGATTCTGGAATTTGTCGGAAATTTTGATTTGATTTCAAAAAAGGAACGACGAAAATGTCTGGATTACATAAAGGATTTCTACCGCGAAATTGATGGGGATGAATTAGTTCTGCCTTACAAACAGCGATGAGAAATCGAAATTAAATTGGAATAAACTTTATGGACAATTTTTCCGGTTTATATTTTTTCAACCAATGCTTTTCACGGGAGTGATCGACCTTTCATTCTACAGATCTTGCAAGCCGTAGTAGATCGCATTATTTCGAAGATCTTGTTTTAAACGGCTTATCGAAGTTTCCCGGTCAATGACAACACATTCAATGCCTGCCATTTCAGCAAAATCTTCCATTTGTTCCACTTTGATATTTTGGCTATAACAGGTGTGATGGGCACCACCTGCCAATATCCAGGCTGTGGCGGCTTCAGGCAGATTCGGGTGGGCCTCCCAGAGGACACGCGCTACCGGAAGTTTGGGCAACTTTTCTTCCGGACTTTTACCGGTCACGGTATTGATTAAGAGCCGGAAGCGGTTTCCCATATCAACAATGGAAGCATTTAGGGCTTCTCCGGGGTCGGCATCGAAGACAAGACGTACCGGATCTGCTTTTCCACCTATGCTTAATGGATGTATTTCACAGGAAGGCCGGTTTGACGTAATGCTGGGACAGATCTCGAGCATATGGGCACCGAGCACCTGCATATTGCCGGGATCAAAGTGATAGGTATAGTCTTCCATGAATGAATTTCCACCGGAAAGTCCCTGAGCCATGACCTTCATAGATCGCACGAGAGCGGCGGTTTTCCAATCTCCCTCTGCACCAAAGCCATAACCTTCTTGCATCACCCGTTGTACAGCAATTCCTGGTAATTGTTTTAAGCCATGAAGATTTTCAAAAGTATCTGTGAATGCAGTAAAATTTCCCTGCTCCAGAAACGAACGGATACCAAGTTCGATGCGGCCGGCTTCTTCCAGCGATTTTCTTTTTCTGCCCTTTTTACCAAGGATATTTGCCACCTGATACTCCTCCTCATAGGTGTCAAGCAGCTTACCGATTTCCCCCGGCTTAATCGCGGCAATGTGCTCGGCAAGATCGCCCATACCATAGCCGTTTACACTGTAGCCAAATTGGATCTGGGCCGACACTTTATCCCCTTCCGTCACGGCCACCTCCCGCATATTATCTCCAAAACGGGCAATTTTCATCGTTTGACTATCTGCCCAAGCCAGAACGACCCTTGACCAATCTGCAATTTTGCCAATAGCGGTTGCGTCCTGCCAATGACCGACTATTACTTTGCGAGACCGTCGCAGTCTGGTATTGATGAAGCCGAATTCCCTGCCGCCGTGAGCGGTTTGATTGAGATTCATGAAATCCATGTCAATCGTATTCCATGGGATCCGCTCATTAAATTGGGTGTGAAAATGGAGTAAGGGTTTGGACAGAATTTTTAATCCGCCAATCCACATTTTTGCCGGAGAAAAGGTGTGCATCCAGGTGATAAGTCCGATACATTTTTCCGATTGATTAACATCCCTTATCAATCCCAATATTTCCTCCGCCGTGGTTAAAACGCCTTTAAATCTTATTTTGACCGGAATTTCTTTTTGTCGGTCCAGATGCCTGGATATCTGATTGGCATTTTCTTTCACCTGTTTTAAGGTCTCCGGACCATACAGGTGTTGACTTCCGGTAACAAACCAGATTTCGTATTTCTTTAAATCTATCTTCACTCAAATTAACTTTTATAAAAAACAGGATAATCGTGTGTGTTTTTAATGAAACGGACCATTAAAATCACGCCGAGGTTTATCAACCACTAAAGTAGAAGTATGCGATTAAAATAAGGACCAGAACAAGTACAGAAAAGATGACATCATTTCTGGTATAGCTGGCTTTATTTTCTGCCCGGTCAACATCACTTAGGGTGCCGAAAGTCAACCCCTGAATCTTGCTGTATGAAGGGGGTGGAGTAGCATAGCTCACCCCAATCATGACAACGGCACAAACAATAAGTATCAAAAGGCTGTAATACTGAAAGAAGGTATTATTTACGATCCAAAGGAAGCTATTGGGTTCATACGTTTTTCCTGAAAGCGCTACCGGAGTGTCCACAATCAAACGGAAAATACCCATGGCAAAACCGATAGCCAGGGCCCAGAGTGCCCCCTTCGCATTTAATCTTTTCATGAATACACCGAAAAAGAAGACGACAAAGATCGGAGGAGCCAGGTAACTCTGCACTCCCTGCAAGTAGTCGTACAGGCC
>JAGQWZ010000210.1 GCA_020436835.1 Saprospiraceae bacterium
GGTTTCAGCCTCCGGAATATCGCATTGTTAAAGCCATGTCTTTGTCGCTATTTTTTTAAGCCTCGGTTTCAAATAGAAGACCCGCATGTTTCAAATCGAGCGATAATTTAACATCCTCCTCTCATTTTCTCCGGTTGTTCTACCGGCGCTGACACCAGGTGTCATGCCAACATTATCTATTTTTTGACTGAATTATATAAATTAAGATTCCAGCCGTAATCCTCACCTGTGATCAGGAATTTAACATGTTATAGACATAATAATTTCAATTCCATCAGGACATTTTTCAGACCAAAGACACGATAATCATGATAGTAGTTGCAATTACGTGTTTTCAACAATTATTTAAAAATTAATACCTATCATGAAAAATCATATTATAGCCCTCCTGACCTTGTTGGTTATGAGTGTATCAATGCATGCCCAAACGATCAGTAAATCAAGTCACTACACGGCGATTTTAAATCTTCACGGACCGGATCTGGTGGTGACTCAGGTTAAAATGCCTTATGTCGCTCCTCAATTCAGGTTGTATACCGGGAACACTATTAAGATTCCCATTGAAGTGACCATTAAAAACAAAGGTAATGAGGAAGCGCGAAGTGGCTTTGGGATTCATACAAGTCTTAAAGTGCAAGGAAACAAAACCGATGGCGAGACCATTGTCAGACTGGCGCCAAATCAATCGCGAACTCTGAAGATGACGGCACATATCAATGCTTCATTAAATGGGAGATATGTTCGATTTTTAGCAACCGTCGATCCTCCCGGCGGTGGACGCATCCCCGAGCAAGGTGCCCCAAAAGGCGGTGTAGTTCATGAAACAAATGAAAATAATAATACCCGGGCAGTCAATATAAAATTGCCGGTTTATACCCGACTAAATCCCAAGAATTTAGACTGATCCATGGTTTCATGTGGAGCAAGGTTAAGAGCAAGAGGAGGGTTCGCGAATGACCCCTTCTCTTCCCTTTTCCGGTATTTCTTCAATTAATCTGTCAATTTCAGTACTTCGAGAAAAGCTTTTTGCGGAACCTCGACATTACCGATCTGGCGCATCTTCTTTTTACCTTTCTTTTGCTTTTCCAGCAGTTTTCGCTTTCGGGTGATATCTCCACCATAACATTTTGCCGTCACATCCTTTCTCATTGCGGAGATCGTCTCCCGGGCCACGATCTTGGCACCGATGGCTGCCTGAATGGCAATCACAAACTGTTGCCGGGGTAATAACTCTTTCAGTTTTGTACAAATCTGTCTCCCAAATGCAGCGGCCTTTTCGCGATGTACAAGGGCCGACAAGGCGTCCACTCCCTCGCTATTGAGAAGGATGTCGAGTTTGACCAGATCCGAAGCCCGGTAATCTTTGGGGGCATAATCGAAGCTGGCATAGCCGCGGCTAATAGACTTAAGCCTGTCATAAAAGTCGAAAACAATTTCAGCAAGCGGTAATTCGAAGGTCAATTCCACCCGTTCGGTGGTGAGATAAGACTGTTTCGTCATCACCCCCCGTTTTTCCATGCAGAGTTTCATAATTGCACCGATGTACTCGGGTTTGGTGATAATCTGCGCTTCAATATAGGGTTCTTCGATCCGGTCAATTACTGTGACGTCCGGCAAATCATTGGGTGTGTTGATGATAACCGGGGTGGAAGGATCTTTCTTCATGTAGGCGATATACGATACATTGGGAATCGTGGTGATGACCTCCTGATCAAATTCTCTTGATAAGCGCTCCTGAATAATCTCCAGGTGTAACATCCCCAGGAATCCACAACGGAATCCAAATCCCAGCGCAGCCGAAGACTCCGGTTCAAAGACCAGCGAAGCATCGTTCAACTGTAGTTTCTCAAGGCTATCCCTGAGATCTTCAAAATGTTCATTCTCAATCGGATATATGCCGGCAAAGACCATTGGCTTCACGTCTTCAAATCCTTTGATGGCATTTGAACACGGTCGTTCGACATGGGTAATGGTATCCCCTACTTTGATTTCCTTACTTATCTTGATCCCGGTGATAATATAACCGACGTTTCCCGCCGATATCTCCTTCACTGGTACCTGACTCAACCGCAAGATCCCCACTTCATCGGCTTCATACTCTTTGCCGGTATTGACGAACCGGACCTGATCGCCCTTTTTCAAAGTACCGTTCATGATCCGGTAGTAGACGATTACCCCCCGGAATGGATTAAAAACCGAGTCAAAGATCAACGCCTGGAGCGGTGCCTCCGGATCACCCTTTGGTGAAGGTATACGTTCGACAATAGCGGCCAAAATTTCCGCAACTCCCTGCCCCGTCTTACCACTGGCCAGAAGAATCTCATCCCGGCGACATCCGATTAGATCAATGATCTGTTCAGCGACCTCATCGACCATCGCGCTGGGCATATCGATCTTATTGATGACCGGTATGATCTCCAGATCATGACCAATTGCCAGATAGAGATTCGAGATCGTTTGCGCCTGAATGCCCTGCGTCGCATCCACCAATAACAAAGCCCCTTCACAAGCGGCAATGGAACGGGATAC
>JAGQWZ010000211.1 GCA_020436835.1 Saprospiraceae bacterium
GATCTTCTGGTTCTCTCGTTGACCCCGGGTAGATCCATTCCGAAAGTTGGATGGAAGATTTTTATCCAATGGGATAAACTGGCACATTTCACGTTATACGGGATCCTAGCTGTCTTGTTGGCCTGGAAACTTGCGGATGATCACAATGGTGTCAAAGTAAAGGATCTGATCGTTGTCTGCCTGATTTGTTCAGTCTATGGTGTAATCATGGAAGCCATGCAATATTACTTTTTATCAGATCGATTTTTTGAAATTCCTGATATAATTGCTAATATTATTGGCTCGATTGCAGGGAGTGTTTTTGTTTATTTATTTTTAAAAAGATAGAATTATGGATATTGCCGTCGATGGACGTACACTGGTGCTGGCGCTACTGGGGGTATTGATCTTAGTGATCGGTATCATCCTGGTGTTCCGAGCAATGATCGGAAAGAAAGCATCAGAAGATCTGGCCGAAAAGTACAGCGGTAAGAAGTGGGCTTCTCCTCTTACAGGAAGAGCAAAATATCCGGATGTTGATATCTTTAATTTCAGTGGACCACTATTCAACTTTGGACTGGCAGCTGCGCTGGGTTTGACCCTTTTGGCATTTAGCTGGACCCAAATGGAGGATGAGATCTTCATTCCTGAAGATGCACTGGTCATTGAGGAAGATATCGAGATCGAACCACCTCGGACAGCTGAACCACCGCCACCACCACCACCGCCACCTCCTCCCGTTATCGAAGAGGTGCCGGATGAGGAAATTCTGGAAGATGAAGAGCCGGAGTTTCTTGACCAGTCAGTTGAAGAAGAGACGATAGTGGAGGCACCACCTGAACCAGAGGCACCACCGCCACCACCTCCTCCACCACCACCACCACCAGAACCGAAGGTGGAGGAAATATTCAAGGTCGTGGAGCAAATGCCAAGATTTCCTGGCTGTGAAAATGAAGCTGGTGATAATAATGCCAAGAAAGCATGTGCTGACAAAAAGATGCTTGAGTTCATTTACAAAAACATCAAGTATCCTGCGATCGCAAGGGAAAATGGTGTGGAAGGAATGGTTGTTGTGCGATTCGTTGTGGAAAAAGATGGCTCCATTACCGATGCTCAGGTAGTTCGTGACATTGGAGCCGGATGCGGTGACGAAGCCATGCGGGTAGTTAGTATGATGAATGGCATGGGTGAAAAGTGGACTCCAGGAAAACAACGTGGTAGACCGGTGAGAGTTCAATTTAATTTACCGGTTAAATTCCAGCTCGAGTAGTACTACGCTTCGGATTGTTTAAATAATAATTGGTTGTGTTCTTTGTGAGCACAACCTTTTTTTTTGTCTGTACATACCCATGCTACCTATTCGGCGTCTATTCGATTTTACTCCCACATTCTGTTTTTTGGCCCTTAAAATCGCTCATAAATAGATCTCAGCGCAGGAATATCAATTCAACAGATTGAAAGCGAAAGCTATATCGAACATATCTTTTTGAAAAGTTGTTTTATTAATGAAGAATTGTTTAAGGAATAAAAAACTACATAATGAAAAATTCGAGTAAAATATTGATAGGTGTTGGAATAGGAGCTGCATTAGGTGGAGTGGCCGGATATTACCTCAATAGTAAAGAGGGAAAGAAAATGCAAAAGAAGGTGAAAAAACAAGCCACCAAAATGCGCAAAGAAATGGCCAAATCTATCGAAGCTGGAAAAGAGCAAATGGTTGAGCAAGTCAATCATATGGCCGATTTTACAAAGGAGAAGGTTAACGAACTGAAGACCACACTCAATGAGAAAATCGAAAGTGCCGTCGATACCACTGAGGATCTCAAATCAAAATTCGAAGCTGGCGTAGACAAGGCAAGAGCCAAGGTAAAGCAACAAGCAGAGAAAATTAAGAAGGTAGAGCAAAATACAGTTTAAATAAACTGTGAAAATTTAATCCCATGATATCAGAACAAGCTGGTGAATTATTTGGATATGCAAAGGTTTATGGAGAACAGCAGTTTAAGCTGATTAAACTGGACGTGGCAGAACGATTTTCAAGAGTCACGGCAGGCTTGGCTTTACTTCTGGTACTATTCGTGGTCATTTTATTTATTCTGCTTTTATTTAGTGTTGCTCTGGGAATCTACCTGGGTGAACTATGGCAATCGTATACCACAGCGTTTTTATCCATTGCCGGATTTTATGTATTCATTGGCATTTTATTGCTGGTTTTTAGAAAATCCCTGATCGTTAACCCAATTTTAGCGATGATGATTAATGAAATGATGGATCAAGATGAGGAATAGAATTAGGACATTGGAAGATCTTCACCGGGAAAAGAAGCTTTTACAACTAGAGATTAAAGTGACAGAACAATTGATGATGCAATCGCTGCAAGATTCTAAGGAGCACCTGTTTGAAGGGGCGACCGATTCATTTTTTGCTCTGTTGCGACATGAACCTATTGGATCAGAAGATTTAATGGGTATCTTCTCTGGAAGCGATGAGAGGGACAAGAGTTGGTGGCAAAAGCTCATGCCCTATATTCCGCTGATCCTCAAAGTTGCCGGCATATTTTATGAAAAGAAGAAAACCAAGAAAACTGCTAATCCCAGACGAGGTGAGGTTGTATTGCATAGAGCCGCCAGCTAATTCCGATTCATTTTGGAATAGAGGGTCTGACCTCTACTTTACTTGGTAGTGTACGGGGAGGCATGTTTAACAGATCTACAACGATTTGTCCGATATCTTCCGCCTGAATCTTCCAGGAGTCGGCATCAGTGGGAGTACGATCATTAAAATGTGTGGCTACGGATCCAGGCATGATGGTACTGACTTTCACTCCTTTCCTGCGTACATCAAGCATAATGGCTTGAGTGAAACCAACCAGGCCAAATTTACTGGCGTTGTAAGCCGCACCGGTGGCAAAGAAATTGGTGCCGGCCAAACTGGCGATAGTGATGATATAACCTTTACTTTTTATGACTTCTGGCAAGGAAGCTTTAACGGTATTAAACACTCCCGTAAGATTTATGTCAATGGTATCATTCCACTGTTGAGCGGTGAGGTCTTCGATGGGCGCAAAGTGTCCCACCCCAGCGTTTGCTATCACCACATCGATTGAGCCATATCTGTCGACCAACGCCTTCACTGCTTTTTCCTGATCTTTCATACTGCGTACATCCGCTAGACAGGAGTCGATGTCCCGGGAAATCTTGCTGAGTTGAGAAACAGCGCCATCCAGGTCGTCTTCATTTCTGGCAGTGATCATCACCTTCATGCCTTTTTTGAGGCAGCTCTGCGCAATCCCATATCCAATTCCCTTACTGCCCCCCGTAATTAATACTGTTTTTCCAGCAAGTTTCATATTTCCTATTAATGTTAGTTGCGATCAAAGTAACAAAGTAGTTAGTTGATTGCAAACTATTCGCTTATAAGATCCCCCAAATACCCCTTTAATTCACATCTGATGGAGGTTGATAATATTTGTGAGATTTGTAAAAATTATTTTCCATTTTATTAACTTTCCCATATAATCATGAATTCTTTTCATGAACTGCCGATGATTTTACTTTCTTTCACCCTCACTGCCATCCTGGAATGTAGTACACACCTATGGGTATGGTGTTAAGGGATAAACAAACTTTTAGAACTTCTTTCAAAACGAAAACTTCATGATAAACGACAAACGGCTTTTTTATGCGAGTTGCTTTGCGCTGATCACCACCGCTTTTTCTTTCAGTATCAGGGCGGGCGTGATGCCTCAGCTAGAAATTGAATTGGGACTTACAGCAACTCAGTTGGGATTTATTAATCAGATGTGGTTCTGGGGATTTCCCATTTCAATGATAATAGGAGGGTTAATCTACCACAAGGTTGGCGGTGCAATCATCATGCAATTTGCATTTTTTGCCCATGCCATAGGTATAGTGCTTACGATTTTTGCCGGTAGTTATTTCGTCTTGTTGTTATCATCTCTTCTGATCGGACTGGGTAACGGATGTACGGAGGCGGCTTGCAATCCTATGATTGCCGATGCCTATAAAGGGGATAAGATAAGTAAGATGCTTAACCGGTTTCATATGTGGTTTCCTGGTGGTATCCTGGTAGGAAGTCTTTTGTCTCAGGCGATGACTTCAATGGGTTTGGGTTGGCACCTGCAAGTCGGATTCATATTGATACCTACAGTAATTTATGCGTATCTTTTTTTCGGACAAAAATGGCCGGCTCCAAAGTCTGCCGAAGAGGCGACTTTATCGGGAAACCTCAATTCGATGCTGTCACCATTGTTCCTGTTTATGCTACTCTGTATGTGTTTTACGGCCATATCAGAGTTTGGACCAAACAATTGGGTGCCGATCACTTTGCAGGGAAGTGGTGCTACGCCAATGTTAGTGATGGCGCTTACTTTTGGGTTGATGACCATAGCAAGATATTTCGGAGGGGAAGTTGTATCCAAGTTTAATACTACGGGAGTTCTGCTGGGCTCCGCAGTCCTGGCCACCATTGGACTATATCTGTTAAGTAGTCAATCCGGAGCCATGGTCTATATCGCTGCTATCGTATATGGATTAGGGATAGCCTACTTCTGGCCGAACATGATCGGATTTGTAGCCCGCTATATACCAGATAGTGGAGCCCTGGGTATGTCGATCGTTGGTGCCATGGGTATGTTTGCTTCCGGCTTGGTCATGCCGATTTTCGGAGGACTTATCGATAAGAATCGTATGATTGCTGAAGGGCAGGGTTTGAGTGGAGATGCTTTGAATGTCGCTACGGGTCAAATGACTCTTTCAACCATGGCTTTAGTACCTCTGGCTTTGATCGTCCTGTTCACTATCTTATATTTTTGGGTGAAAAGTCGTAGTGCAAGGCTTGCCACGGTCTAGCAGACAAAATCAAATAGATACAAAGAAAAAGATCCTGAGAAGTTATTCCCAGGATCTTTTTCTTTTTTGGAATTGACATTCAGTGGTTAGATATATTGATTAATGATGTTTTCCATTAGTTCCTGCTTACCTGATTTCAAGACTGGTTCACCATTTTCGATGGCAAAATCTCTGAGTTCTTCCAGGGTGAGTTTGTCCTCCTCAAACATTTTTCCAAATCCATGATCGAAGGAACTGTATCGCTCCTGTCTCAATTTGGAATAGTCTGAACGCCTGGCGATTTTGTCGGCTACGATTAATGCCCGGGCGAAGGCATCCATACCTCCGATGTGAGCAAGGAAGATGTCTTCGATATCGGTGCTGTTCCGCCGGAGCTTGGCATCAAAGTTGACCCCACCGATTCCCAATCCTCCAGCTTCCAGTATTACCAGCATTGCCTGGGTTAATTCGTAGATATTCACGGGAAATTGATCTGTGTCCCATCCATTCTGATAATCACCTCTATTCGCATCGATACTTCCAAGCATATCGGCATCAGCCGCGACCTGCAGTTCGTGTTGGAAAGTGTGACTGGCCAGGGTCGCATGATTCACTTCCACATTTAATTTGAAATCGTCCTCCAACCCATAGCTGCGTAAAAAGCCAACCACGGTCGCCGCATCGAAATCATATTGATGTTTCATTGGCTCCATGGGCTTTGGTTCGATCAAGAAGGTGCCTTCAAAACCTTGTTTCCGGGC
>JAGQWZ010000212.1 GCA_020436835.1 Saprospiraceae bacterium
CATTAGGCATTTTTACAGTAATTCATTGTGTAGGCTACATTCCATTATGGCTGGGGGTTGCACACCAGTATGTTGCTTTATTGCTTCTGCTTTCACTTCTTCATAATCGCTTTCGGATCCGGACGTATAATGCTGTTTAATCGGTATATTTGGACCGCAATCTTTGCAGCATGGAATATCCGGTAAAAGAAGAGCATAGGTTTCAATACATAGAGACTGGTAGTGGTGACAAACCATTGATGTTGTTGCACGGTTTGTTCGGGGCTTTGAGTAATTTCAAGGATTTGATCGAATACTTTGGCCCACGGATGAACGTAGTGGTACCTATTTTACCCATATTTGATTTACCCCTAAGAAAAGATGCACTGTCCTGGCTTGTTCAATATGTGAATGAATTTGTGGAATACAAGGGCTATTCACAGGTACATGTATTGGGTAATTCACTGGGAGGTCATATAGCTTTGCTATTTGCACTGGATAACCCAAATAAAATAGCATCTGTTGTATTAACGGGAAGTTCAGGTCTTTTTGAAAGTGCCATGGGTACCAGTTTCCCACAACGTAATAATTACGAGTACATCAAAAAGAAAACCGAAGATACCTTTTATGATCCCAATACTGCTACACAGGAACTGGTTGATGAAGTATTCGGGATCGTTAAGGACCGTAATCGTGCCATCCGGATTATTGCTACTGCCAAGTCGGCTATCCGGCACAACCTGGGCGATAATTTACATGAGATCAAAGCTCCTACTTTATTGATCTGGGGCCAGCAGGATAAAGTAACTCCTCCTTTTGTGGGTGAGAAATTCCATGAACTGATTGATTCGTCCCGCTTGTTTTTTGTTGATAAATGCGGTCATGCTCCTATGATGGAACAACCTCAGGAATTCAACGATTTGTTGGTCAATTTTCTGAACGATATCGGTTAAATTAGGATTAATACTAATTTGTAGGATATTTACTGTGAAGTGATTAACTGTATTTTTACTATAATAAGTCAATACATACCCAAATAAAAAAGGCTGTCGGTTACCGGCAGCCTTTTCTACTTTTTATGGTGTATTTCTACTTTTACGGTTTGATCACCTTACTGTTTTTAGCTTTTTGCATCTGGTTTTCTCCTCGGGGGAATTGACGTTTGAAAACTTCAAAACGAGTTTCCGGAGCCTGTGGAGGATAATTGTTATTGCTGGTATCGGTATCCGCTGTTTCCAGGAAAGGATCCAGTGTGATCTTGGCAATTTCCTTGGTTGTCCGGATCACTTTAGACACTTCATTATCCGGCTGCTTTAACCAGATTTCTGCAGGATAGCGCTGTACCTCGGAAGTACCGTCGGTGTATTCGATCTGAATGATAACGGGCATGATAAGACCTCCTATTTTCTGGAACGTGATTTCATAGAAGTTATCCTTTGTGTTCATGACTGCTTTCTCATCGTCGGACATGCTTTGGGTACGACGGTCGTATGCATTCATATCCTGGTCGGTTACTTCAAACTCATTATAGCGGGAATAAAAGTCACGTAATGTCGTGTCGATGTCCGCATAATATTGTTTGATGGATTCTGCATTTCGGATCTCGCTGATATTCTTAGGCTTACTTTCTGCCTCCTGACGGGCATTATCACTGGCCATGATAGGATCTGCAGGATTGACATTGCCCTTACGCACTGATTTAATAGCCATGTCACAATGGTCGGTCGTGTAGAACCAACCACGCCAGAACCAATCCAGATCAACAGAAGATGCATCTTCCATGGTACGGAAGAAGTCTGCTGGGGTTGGAGATTTGAATTTCCAACGATTGGCGTACATTTTGAAGGCATAGTCAAATAGTTCACGTCCCATGATGGTTTCACGAAGGATATTCAGACCAGTAGCTGGTTTGGCATAGGCATTGGAACCAAAGTTAAAAAGGGACTCAGAATTGGACATGATCGGGGTGAGGTACTTCTTATCTCCTGACATGTAGTCGGTAATCATGTTAGCAGGACCACGACGTGCCGGATAATTTTTCTCCCATTGTACTTCGGTGAGGTATTGTACGAATGTGTTGATTCCTTCGTCCATCCAGGTCCACTGACGTTCGTCGGAGTTGACGATCATGGGAAACCAGTTGTGACCGATTTCATGGATAATCACTCCAATATGACCATATTTTGCACGGTCACTGTAGGTTCCGTCTTCTTCACAACGACCATTGTTAAATGCGATCATGGGGTATTCCATGCCCATGGATCCATCCACGGACCAGGCCGTGGGGTAAGGATAGTCAAAGGTGTAGTGTGAATACCATTTGATGGTGTGTCCTACTGCTTTGGTAGAATATTTACTCCAGAGGCAATAGCCTTCTTTGACATACATGGATTGTGCCATGACGACGCGACCATCACTCATTTTGACACCCATAGCATCCCAGATGAATTTACGTGAGGTGGCGAAAGCGAAATCGCGTACGTTTTCAGCCGTAAAAGTCCAGGTCTTAGTATCCTTGGCCTGAGTCTTTTCTTTTTCGACAGCTTCATCAAGTGTTGATACCATTACCGGTTGTACAAATTCACGGTGAGCCTGATCCCAACGATTCATTTGTTCACGGGAAAGCACTGCTTTGGCGTTTTGGAGTGTACCCGTTGCTCCGATAAGGTGATCGGAGGGTACGGTAATATTTACTTTAAAGTTTCCAAAGGTAAGGGTAAACTCTCCACGCCCAAGGAATTGTTTGTTTTGCCAGCCGTCTACATCGTTGTAAACACACATACGGGGATAGAACTGGGCAATGCAATAAACATTGTTGCCGTCGGTGAAATGTTCAAAACCAGAGCGACCACCTATTTCCCGGGTGTTGTTGATGTTGTACCACCATTTAACCTTAAAACTGTAAGTTTCACCTGGTTTTAGAGGCATTGGTATGTCGACCCGCATCATGGTGTTATTGATGGTATAGGGTAAGGCCTTGTCGGTATTATCTTTTACGTATTCAATATTAAAGCCACCATCAAAATCGGGTTCCATGCGGTTAAGCTGATCGGTAGACATCCGATCAGACAGTTTTGCAGAAGAAATTTTATAGGTATCAGAATTTTTGGCCCTTACATTTTGATCGAGTTGTAACCACAGGTATTCCAATACATCTGGTGAGTTGTTGTGATAGGTGATGACCTCATCCCCGCTTATACGTTGATTATCATCGTCCAAAGCGACATTGATGACGTAGTCGGCTTGTTGTTGCCAGTATTGGGGACCCGGAGCACCAGAAGCCGTGCGATAGCCATTAGGGGTAGGCAGTTCGGTACCGAGTTGGCGGAAGGGATCGTGTGATGTGTTATCCTGGGACCAACTCCAGACAGAGGAAAGCAACGCTAATCCAATGACTGCAAATTTTTTCATCATAAATGTTTTTTGATAGAAATGAATAAATGTTAGGTATTGATACGGTAGATCAAAAGACATTTGATCTTTCATGGTGATCTTGTTCAACAGAATCATCACGAAGGGTAAACTTACACAAAAACACAACGAAAGGAAAGCAATCCTAATCATGAGTTTTTGTGAATGTAAACTCTTGCAGGCATATTAAAGGTTTACCATGAAAGGGTTGAATGGTGTATTTGGTTCCACGTGGAACATTAGACGGGATGGGATTCAGAAAACCATTCGATGAATTGCGTGTAATCATTGGGTAATATTACGGACAGATCTTCTGCCTGTGCTTTATTGGCCAGCCTTTCCGGAATCTCGACCTGGATATTCAATGTTTCGTAAGCAGCAAGAAATTTTGCCGGATGGGCGGTCTCTAATACGATCAAAGGTTTGTGATGATGCACATCCAGTTGATATTCTTCCGCAGCCAGTAATCCTACCGCACCATGCGGATCCAATAAATAGTTGTAGTCGCGATGGATCCTGTCGATGGCTTCCAGTGTTTGTGTATCGGTATATGCATAACCTGAAATCATTTGGCGCATATTGTTCCACGTGGAACCAAATAAGGATTCCAAACGCCGGAAATTAGATGGATTGCCGACATCCATGGCATTGGAAAGCGTTTCAACAGATGGCTTCGGACGAAATACACCGTCTTTGAGATAGGAGGGTACGATGTCATTACGGTTCGTCGCTGCGATAAAATGTGCAACGGGCAATCCCATACGTTGAGCCAAAATGCCAGCCACCAGATTTCCAAAATTACCTGAAGGCACTACAAATACAGGTTTAGTGCCGGGATCCAGCTGACGGTAAGCTTCGAAATAATAGAAGGACTGCGGGATTAACCGGCTTAAATTGATACTGTTGGCAGAACTCATCCGGTATTTCCTGGTCATCACCGGGTCTACCAAAGCTTTTTTAACCATAGCCTGGCAGTCATCAAAAGTTCCTTCCAGTGCTACCGCGCGGATGTTTTTACCTAAGGTAGTGATCTGTTTTTGTTGAAGCGGACTGATCTTCCCTTTGGGAAACAGCACCGTAACCTCGATACCCGGTACCTGAAAGAATCCGTCAGCCACCGCGCCTCCGGTATCTCCGGAGGTAGCCACGAGTATGTGTAAAGGAAGATCTTGTTTTGCATTGCTATAGCCCAGGATACGGGCCATAAACCGGGCGCCGAAATCCTTAAAAGCCAGGGTAGGGCCGTGAAATAACTCAAGGATCTTTATTTCAGGATTTAATGTGACCAGTGGCGCCGGAAAATTAAACGCATCTGCACAAATGGATTCCAAGGTTGACACCGGCAATTCAGGAAAATACAACCGGCTAATATCAAAGGCTAACCCGGGTAGATCCCGGTCTGGTAAATTCTCCAGCCATTCAGGTTTAACTTTTGGAATATTGACAGGCATAAATAAGCCACCATCCGGTGCAAGGCCTAATTGAATGGCTTCTAAAATCGGATAAGTCTTCCCTTGAGGATCATTGGTGCTGTAACAAAGCATTATTCTATCGTTTGTACTCCCTGGGTATTTATTTTTCCGGAGAAGATATCCACTGCAATACCATGCGCCCCATAAACATCTCCCATCCGTTCTGCGATAAATCCCGCCTGATCAACACCGCGACAAAATGCAAAGATGGATGGTCCGCTACCCGAAATGCTGCATCCCAATGCGCCCAGTTTTTCAACGATGGATTTGACCGTATAAAAATGGGGAATCTGCCGAGCGCGTTGCGGTTCAATAACTACATCAACGACCGATTTGTGTATCCTTTCAAAATCATTGGTATACAATCCAACAATAAAACTTCCTAAGTGTCCGGATTGTACGATGTGATCGCGTAATGGAACGGTTGATGCCAGGATACTTCTCGCCTCTTTGGTCAGTATTTCGATCTGTGGATGAATCACCGCAACAGTGAGATCATCCGGTACCGGTAATTGCATGACATCCAGCGAATGGTTGTCGCGGATCAGCACAATACCACCAAATAACGATGGAGCTACATTATCAGCATGATATGCACCATCTGCTTGTTGCTCGCCCAAAACGGCAAAGGGCAACAAGTCATTTTTAGTCCATTGGCCACCGAGGAGCTGACTCACGGCAAATACCGCACCAACCGCACTGGCAGCACTGGATCCCAACCCACTCCCAAAAGGCATCTTCTTATGGATCTCCAGATCAATCCCAACACCATTGTAATTTATAGAATTCAGAAATTGATGAGCTGCAAATCCAGCTGTATTGGATTCAATATCCCGTGGTAGACGGCCTTCGTCACCGGTAATGGAAACGATTTTCAGCTCCTTACTTTCCGGATTGAATCGGGCAATGATCTCATCTCCCGGAGCTTCCAGAGCCAGGCCCAATATATCAAATCCACAAGCCAGATTGGCTACGGATGCAGGAGCGAAAACCTTTACTGAATCTATCACAAATAATTGATTATCAGTTAATTATCAGCTAAGTAAGAGCCAATCTTAATGATTTCGGCAAAGACACCTGCCGCAGTAACCTCGGCTCCAGCCCCCGGACCTTTAACAACCAGTGGCCTTTCAGCATAGCGCTTGGTGGTGAATACAATCATGTTATCACTGCCATCCAAAGTATAAAACGGATTATCAGGACCTACACTGGTCAATGCAATGGAACCGTGGCCTCCTTCTATCTTGGCGATGACCCGTAATTTTTCCCGGGTTCCCTCCAATGCTTGCATACGGTCTTTGTAGACATCATCGAGGGCGGTGAGTTCACGGAAAAATGCAGGAACATCCGGAGCGCTAAAACAAGCCTCATTTAATATATTATCGGCAGTTATATCATTGATTTCCAAAGGAATACCAGCTTCTCTACCTAAAATGACCAGCTTGCGTTTAACATCCATCAAACTCAAATCGGTCCGTGGATCCGGCTCAGTCAGTCCTTTTTCTGCAGCCAGGGTGACGATTGAGCTGAACGAACTGTCACGCTGGAGATTGTTAAAGATAAATGACAACGAACCGGAGAGAACTCCTTCGATTTTCAGGATTTCATCACCACTGTGAATCAAATCACTGAGTGTGGAGATTACCGGTAAACCGGCCCCGACATTGGTCTCGAAGAAATAAGCCACACGCTTGCGGTTTGCGAGGTCTTTTAATTCCCGGTACAGTTTGTATTCGGACGAAGAAGCTATTTTATTGGGAGTACAGATGGAAATAGAGGCCCCGAGGATTTCCATGTATTTTCTGGGTACTGTGCCGGAGGCTGTATTGTCGATAAAAACACTATTCGATAAATTTGCCCCCTTCATATAATTGACAAATCGATCCAGGGAGGTAGCTTCTGTCGAAGCATTCAAAACTTCTTTCCAGTTTTCAAGGTCAATCCCTGGTTCGGAAAACAGCATATTTTTTGAATTGGCCAACCCGACAATCCGGATCTCCAGAGAACGGTTTTTCTTTAAGAAGGGACCCTGTTCACGAAGTTGTTTTAACAAGGTACTGCCTATGAGCCCAACACCCACCATGAATACATGCAGTACTTTGGTATCGGACAAAAAGAAGGCCTCGTGGAGTACATTCAACGTTTTTGCTTCATTGGAAGCATTGACCACCACCGAAATATTCAATTCGGAAGAACCCTGGGCTATGGCAATCACATTGATACCATTTTTTCTCTTTTTCTTAAACAACCGGCCAGCGATACCAGGACGATATCGCATGTTTTCCCCGATGATGGCGACTACGGAAAGATCAAGTTCGACCTTAACCCGTTCGATGGTACCTTTTTCAATCTCACGTTCAAAAGCTGCTTCCACACAATCTTTTGCTTGTTTTGCTGCTTTGGGGTTGACAGCAAAGCTGATGGAATGTTCGGAGGAACCCTGTGTAATGAGAATGACATTAATGTGTTGAGCAGCCAGGGCTGAGAATAACCGCGCTGCAGAACCAATTACGCCAAACAGGCCGCTACCCTGCAAGGTTAACAATGCAATTTCCGATATGGAAGAGATCCCTTTAACTGCCGGACCCTGCGGATCATGACGATCGTCAATTCGCGAACCGATAAAATCCGGATTAAATGTATTCTTGATGTATATCGGGATCTGCTTGGACAGGGCAGGTTGAATGGTTGGCGGATAGATCACTTTCGCTCCGAAATGTGACATTTCCATGGCCTCGGCATACGATAAGGTAGGGATGGTAAATGCCTTTTTCACCTTGCGGGGATCAGCGGTTAAGACGCCATCCACGTCGGTCCAGATATGCACTTCCCGTGCATCAAGAGCAGCACCAAGGATTGAAGCCGTATAGTCTGACCCTCCCCGGCCTAGCGTGGTCGTTAGTCCCCCTTTTGCCGAGCTGATAAATCCGGTCACGACCTGAACTGCGGTACGACCTTCGAAGTGCTTACGGATCTTTTTATAGGATAGATCAAAATCAACCAAAGCAGATCCAAATGATTTATCCGTCTTGATCACATGACGGGCATCCAGGTATTCCGCCGCAATGTGTTCCTGGTTTAAATAGGCAGCGACGATTTGGTTGGCATTCCGCTCTCCAAAACTCAATACATAATCCATGGTACGTGGAGATGCCTCCATCACCAGAAAAATGCCTTGCATCAGATGGGAGAGTACCTGCATATTTTCCTCCAGTTCGGGGAGAAAGGCAGCTTTTGAGGTTTCACTCAGTAATTCATCAACGACTTCCAGATGCCGTTTGCGAAATGCATCGAATTGTTTGATATACGACGAATCTCCCTGTGCTGCGAGGTCACTCATTGAGATCAGAAAGTCAGTGACTCCGCCCAGA
>JAGQWZ010000026.1 GCA_020436835.1 Saprospiraceae bacterium
CGTCTGGCTATATCCTTTTGTCTGGTCTTCATTTCTGCTTTCCGCTGCATCAGACCTGGATCCGTATTTTTTGATCAAGGTGGCTGAACCGAATGAAGAGACTTTAAATGGCAGACTATTGGTCTTATTATCAACGGACGATACTTCCGAACCTCGATTTCAGATTTCGGATGGACCACAGACGCAGATGGTCTTTGGTATTGACGTTGAAAATTGGCCAGCTGATGACCCGATTAGTGTTCAAAACGATGCCTATGGATACCCGTTGGAAACATTACGTGAGGTTCCTCCGGGGGAATACTATGTTCAGGCGTTATTCAATCGATATGAGTATTTTGACCGTTCTGATGGTCACCGGGTCTTGCTTCCACCTGATCGTGGCGAAGGTCAACAGTGGAATCAAAAACCGGGTAATTACTACAGTACTCCCAGGAAAATTACCCTTGTTCCGACCGCTCCCAGTATTGAAATTCAAATGGACCAGATCATCGCAGACTTACCCCAGCCAGAAGATACCCGCTATGTAAAGCACATCAAAATGCGCTCTGATCTTCTCTCCGAATTTTGGGGAAGAGACATTTATCTGGGAGCACATGTACTGCTGCCGGAAGGGTGGGAGACTCATTCCGACGTTAAATATCCGTTGGCGATCTTTCACGGGCATTTTCCCTCCGACTTTGGCGGATGGCGGACCGAACCACCAGATCCGGATCTTGAACCGG
This sequence comes from Saprospiraceae bacterium, assembly GCA_020436835.1. GTDB lineage: Bacteria > Bacteroidota > Bacteroidia > Chitinophagales > Saprospiraceae > JABDMH01. The sequence goes on from JAGQWZ010000026.1 coordinate 723, forward strand.
ATTACAGTGCCCGGTTTAATGTTTCGGGATATAACAAAATAGTTCAACAGGAAGCCTACGACTTCTACAAACTTTGGACCGGACCGGACTTTCCCCGGGTCATTGCGATCGAGATCCAACATCCAACTCCCTATTATGACGATTCATATGCCGTCAATAGTGAGAATAATGGTCCGTATGGAGATGCAATTACGTACGAGCTGATCCCTTACATCGAAGAAAAATTCAGAGGTATCGGCGAAGGTTGGGCAAGATTTACGTATGGAGGCAGTACGGGAGGCTGGGAAGCGTTGGCAGTACAAGTCTTCTATCCGGATGAATATAATGGATGTTATGCTGCCTGTCCGGATCCGATCGATTTCCGTGCATACTGCCTGGTCAATCTTTATGAGGACAAGAACGCCTATTTTCTTGACAGCCCATTCAAGCTAACTCCACGACCTGGCCACCGTGATTATCTGGGTAAGGTGAGCTCAACCCTGGAAGAGATGAACCTGCGCGAGTTGGCCATTGGAACCAAAAGCCGGTCAGGTCAACAATGGGATATTTGGGAAGCGGTCTACAGTCCGGTTGGCTCAGATGGGTACCCGCAACGGATTTGGGATAAAAAAACAGGGCTGATTAATCAGGACGTTGCCATGTATTGGAAAGAAAACTTTGACCTCGCCTATATTTTAAAACGGGATTGGAAAAAATACGGCGAAAAATGGAAAGGTAAGATTCACATCTACTGCGGGGATATGGACAACTACTATTTAAATAATGCCGTCTACCTGACCGAAGCAATGCTGGAAGAAACATCAGACCCTTATTATAACGGTGAGGTAGACTATGGAGACCGCGCGGAGCATTGCTGGAATGGAGATCATAGCCAACCCAATCATATCTCCCGACTCCGGTATAATCAGATGTTTATCAGGAAATGGGCCGGGGAAGTTGGATCCCGGGCACCGAAAAATGCCGATTTATCAAGTTGGCGATATTGATCAAAAAAACAAAAAAGGAGATGGAATAGAATACTCCATCTCCTTGGTAGTGTAATCCAAAACTTACCAAATTTATCTTACGACAAGCCCCGATGCACGATCTGGCAATCCACTCTCGGTATCAATTTGAGTCAGCATGCCATCTTCGCCAATTTCATAGGAGACAATACTGTCATCTCCACCACACAGAACATACAAGTATTTGGATTGATGATCAACCGCTGCATCGATTGGTGACATGTCACTTGCTGTGGTATTTCCATCGTTACCAAAATCCAGCTCACCCATCTTTGTGGCTACAAGCGAGCTGACATCATTGCTTCCCGTATTGGTCACGAATAAGTTAAGGCCGTTTTTTGTGGTAGCGACCCAACATGCAGCCGATGCATTGGTTGCAAATGGGCCATCAAGTAAGGAGACCTTACCCCAATTGCTGACGAAATAGCTGGAAACGGTACTGGCATTGTCAGCCCCACCGGCGGCTTCCGAAACAAAAAAGGTGTTTCCGCGTCCGAATGAAAACCCGAAAGGAGTCATGCCTGCAGAAGGAAATGTATGAATCATACCTGGCCTTCCATGAGCATCCACCGGATACGATGTTATCGTGTTTGTCGCCTTCTCGGTAACAACCAGTGCTTTTCCACTGCCATTGAATGAAATTTGTGCTCCACCGGCCATATCACTGCTTAGATCTTTACGTGAGTCAGACAATTCAAACAACTGGGCATGATGATTTACCGCAAATCCGGCAATATTTCCAGTGCCTCCTGAATTTAACACGTAAATCAAACCACGATGATACGTAATACTTACAGGTAACTCTCCTCCCGAATCGATCTTATCCAATAAAAGCAGACTTCCATTACCACGGATGTAGAAGAAACTGATCTCATTACTTCCGGGATTTACAGCAAATAAGAAAATTTTATTGTCGCTTAATGTCAGCGCACCTTGATTTCCTAACCCCTCACCGGTTCCGGTCCCTCCGGTATGGTAACTTCCCGCTTCTGTCAAGGTCCCATCAGAATTTCGATTAAAGACCAGTACCCGGTTTGCCGAAGTCTCATTGCTAATGCTGTAGACGCTAGATTGATTGCCAGGCACGTAAGCTCGCTTCGTCTCTTTATCTTCAATATTTAAAGCTTCTAGTATTTGCTCATCTGAACTAAGATATTCTGATGAACTCTGATCAGTAGATAATTTTTCCAAAGGGGATGAGTCAGAATTAATTTGATCTTTGGTACAGGATGCTATGAGGAAAACTAAAATAAAAGCAGTCCCCAAATAAATGGCTCTTTTCATGGTTAAATTATTTTGATTTTTAATTAGTATTCCTCAAAATTCAACCAAAAAGATCACAGAGATATCACAACCCCATTAAGAAATGATCACCAATTTATTTCATTTCCTCATAATTAAAGAAGGACGGCAATTTTAAAATCACAGAGGCCCCATGATCATTGGGAAGTTTACAAGTAAAAAAACTCCCTCATAACTTTCACCGATGATCGACAAACTTTACAACTGTCGGGACCGTGACAATTATTTAATATGGAAATTTGAATTCGATGATTTTTCCAGGGATTATTCCACTACCTTGAAGGTAGTCCTACGATTTGCCTGATGTTGCTCCTCGGTACATTCTTCGCAGACACAATCTATTGCCAGTTGTGATTCGCCATAGCCCTTAGCCACCATTCGATCTGACGCAATTCCATTGGAAACCAAATAATCTACCGCGGACTGAGCTCTGGCTTGCGATAGACGTTCATTATAATCATCGGGAGCGCGACAGTCTGTGTGTGATGACAATTGGATTTTGATCTGTGGATTTAATTTCAATAAATTAGCAAGAGAATCAAGTGTCGGTTTGGCATCATCCCGAATAAAAGATTCGTCAAGATCGTAATAGATATTTTCCAGTACTATTTCTTTATCATAAAAGATTTTATCCAAAAGGATTCTCTCTTCGAATTTCTGCACTTTCGTCGTAGAATCTATTTCCAGGTCTTTCGTCGAAAAAATTAATTCATTATTGAAAAATCCAGGATGAGAAACAAAAAACTCATATTCCTTTTCCGGATTTAAATCGATGCTTAGTATTCCATACCTATTGGATGCAGTTTCTTCAAAAGCTATTCCATCTTCAGTAATGGAGATACTGGCATCTGCAAGTGGGACCCGCATGATTACTTTGCTATTAGGATCGTTTTCATCTTCGTACTGACGCTGAAATACTCTCAAATCCAGCACAATTTCATATTCAAAAACCTCTTCCGGTTCCGGTTTTACCGGGTGGTATTTTCTCTTCTCGAAAAGATATATATCGTCACTGCCCTTACCACCCTGCCGGTTCGAACTAAAATAACCTTGTTCCAATATGCTATCGGAAGCCTCAAAGTAGCGGTTGATCACATAGGCAAAATCATCAGCGCCGGAATTAATCGGGGCTCTTAAATTGATCGGCGTTTGCCAACGTCCTTCCGGCAGGATCCAGGTCTTATAGATATCCAGACCTCCCATACCTCCTACATCGGATGAGAAATACAATGTGTCTTCATACATGAAAGGGAAACCCTCCCGTGCCTGGGTATTAATCGACGGTCCCAGGGAGACTGGCTGCTCCCAGTTTCCATCCACTAACTCGCTCAGATAGAGATCATAGCCATTGGTCTCCTCTTCGATGTTGGCTGAAAAGATCAGTTTAGATCCGTCTTCGCTAAATGCCGGATGGCGGTAATTGATGCCATCCTTGATGAAAGGCAATATAACCGGCTTTGACCAGGCATCATCCAACCTCTCGCTCACCAGCAGTTTACAGTGTGCGTCATAATCTTCACGACTGAAACACCGGCAGAATATCATCTTGGTACCATCCGGGCTGATGGAAACGGTACCTTCATTCTCATCTATATTAATCACCTCGCCCCCGTACTGGGTCACACTATTCTGACTGAGATCAGCCCGGAAAATATCGGAAAAATCATTTCCACTCCAGGCATATTTGTATTCACCGGTACTTATCTCCCGGTCACTGGTGAAGGCAATCTCGCTCGACGATAAGGGAATCGCAGCATAATCCGAGGCAGAGCTGTTCATTCCCAGATTTTCGATGACATAGGGACTATAGACCGCATCATTTCTCCACTCTGCCGCCTGCAAACAAACCGCCATTTCTCTCCGGTATTTTACCCGGTCACCGATCTCGTCTCCTGCTTTGGCGTAGTTTGCTGCTGCTTCCTCATATTTCTCTGATTGTTTCAGACAAGCAGCATAAGCTGAAAGCGCTGCGGTTCCATATCCCCCTTCATAGGCAATTTTAAACCATTCGGCAGCACCGGGGAAATTTCCAAACTTCAAATTGGATTCACCGATCAGATAGGCAATATTCATGCGATCCGCATTTGTCCTGGCATTCTCAAACTCGACCTGGAGCATTTCGGCTGCCTGAAAATACCGCTTGCGTTCAAATGCCGTCCGCCCATCCTTGATCTTCTCGGTAAAGGTGCACGACGGAGAGATCAGCAATAGTACCAGGGAACATAGTATGACCGGTAAACTTGAAGCATTCATTGTGCTCAATATAACGAAAAATCAATCCAGGAAGTTGCAACCGTTGTCCGAAGTAATGGCATTAAACTAAAAGAGTCTGTAGAAATGCGATTCATACAGACTCTTCTCGATATTTTTTTCTAAAAGCCTAGACTTTAGATTTCACTGCTTTTGAAAAATGCTTCTTCGTACCGACTTGTTTGGCGGTCATCTCACCGGTAAGATCATGCACCATCGGTGTTGCGATAAATACGGTAGAGTAAGTACCGCTAATGATTCCGATCACCAATGCGAAGGCAAAACCTTTTATGCTGGCGCCTCCGAAAAGGAAGAGAATCAACACCACCAACAAGGTCGTTAATGACGTGATAATCGTACGGCTGAATGTGCTGTTGATCGCCATATTAATGGTCTCTGCCTTCGACCGTTTCGTGTATTGATTCAGGAACTCCCTGATCCGGTCAAAGATGATCACTGTATCATTGATCGAGTATCCAATCACCGTCAATAGAGCAGCGATGAAGTTCTGATCAATTTCCATGGTCCATGGCACGATTCCATGTAAAAGTGAGAAAACACTCAGTACAATCAATGAATCGTGAAAGAGCGCGGCCACCGCACCAGCACTATACTGCCACTTGCTAAAGCGAATGAAAATATAGAGGAAGATACATAGAAGGGCAAAAACCCCCGCATAGACCGAACTTTCCTTGATATCTTCTGCGATTGTCGGGCCCACCTTACTGGAACTGATTACGTGAGTACCATCAGCTTCGGAATCTTTAAATTGATCGAGGTCGAGATTACCCCCTACCATGGCATTTACTCCCTCATGCAGTTTCTGCATCACCTGCACGTCTGCATCTTCCGCATCACTATCGATCATGTAATCCGTTACCACATTATATGTATTCTCGGTATCAACCGATTTGACCACCGGCTGAGATTCGAACACATCAGTCAACGCCACCCTCAAGTCATTTGCTGAGATTGTAGTGGCAGGATCAAACTGAATGGTATAGGCATGTCCTCCTTTAAAGTCGACTCCGAGATCAAATCCACGTGTCACAAAAGATACTAAACCGGCCAGAATGATCGCACCGGAAATAAAATAAGCCATTTTTCTTTTTCCCAACCAATCAATAGTCAAATTGGAGAATAGATTGGCACTGGGTCCACTCCAGAAACTGATATTTTTTCCTTTGCTGGTCCACCAGTCAATCACCAAACGGGATAGCAATACCGCGGTAAACATGGAGAAGATCACCCCGATAATCAATACGACCGCAAATCCTTTGATAGGTCCAATCCCGAAGTAGGACAATACCAGGGCAACGAGAATGGTGGTGACGTTCGCATCGATGATGGCACTGTAGCTATGTTTAAATCCATCGGAAATGGACATCAGCATTGACTTTCCTTCCCGCAACTCTTCCCGGATCCGTTCGTAGATAATTACGTTCGCATCTACTGCCATACCGATGGTAAGAATAATACCGGCAAAGCCAGGTAAGGTCAGGACGGTTCCGTAAGATGCTAATGCTCCAAATATGAAAAATAGGTTTGCCAGCAGCGCGATGATCGAGACGATCCCGGCTCCACCATAATAGAAGAGCATGAAAACAATCACCAGGCTAAATCCAATGATCAGCGAAGTTAACGACCGGTTAATATTATCCTGACCCAGAGAAGGTCCTACGACCGCTTCCGAGATAATTCTGGGAGTGGCGGGTAATTTACCAATTTGCAGAATATTAGCCAGGTCCTGCCCTTCCTGGATGGTAAAATCACCACTGATGCGAGAATCGCCGTTAGTGATCGGCTCGTTTACCCGGGGAGCAGATACCACTTCATCATCCAGCATGATGGCAATTTCCCGGTTATTGTCCTGGGCAGCTTTTGTCGTCATGTCTCCCCAGATTCTGGCCCCCTGGTTATCCAGGCTAAGGGACACCGCTACTTCCTGCGTAACAGGATCAGGCTGTGATGTTGCTCTGATCACATGATCACCGGTAAGTGGTGCTTTTTCCGATCCCCTTCTTTTTCGTATCGCATATAGTTCATAGCGGCCGGAAGATTCTCCGGTTTGAAAATCTTTATATGGTTTCTGACTCCAGCGGAAGAAGACATCCTGGGGAAACAAGCGTTTGATCTCCGGTTTTTCCAGGTACTCGGTGATCTGATTCATTTTGTTCTCATCCGCTACCCCCATGACTGCCAGGGGAAATCCAGTTTGTCCCTGCGAAGTGACTGCATTCAAATCAAAGATACTTAGAAGCGGGCCCCGGTCACTGAACGGATCGTTTTGCACCGGTACTTCAGTCACGGTAAATGTGGAATCTCCGGTGGGATTTCCCAGGGTATCCAGCTCTGCTTCCCAGATGGTATCCATCCGTACTTCTGCTATCGCTGACGAATCCAGGTTAGTCGTATCACCAGATTGAATTCTCTTCAGGCGGCTGTCTGCCTCAACGAAGGCATTCAACATACCCTGATCGGAGACCCGGTACACATCCCAAAATTCAAGTTTTGCAGCGCTGGCAAGAAATGACCGAGCTCTTTCCGGGTTATCGATTCCCGGCAATTCAACTAAAATCAAATCCCGGGCAGCATCGAGAGAAACGTTAGGTTGGACTACCCCCAGCTTATCGATACGATCTTTCAATCGCTTATAGGTCAGATCCACTGTTTCATTGGCTGAGGTACGCAATACAGAGATCACTTCGGCATTGCTCGTCTCAAAGTTTATTTGGTCACGCAAGGTGGCACTCCGGGAAAAGATACTTGATAACTTCTTTTCATCACTCAGTTTCTCAAACTCTTCTCCGAATAAGGTTACGTAATCCGTCTGAGCAGTAGTCATCGCTTTGTCTGTATTGGCAATAGCTTCCAGAAAGGTTGGATCCCTGCTGTCATTTGAAAGTGTAAGGAGAAAATCTTTCAGGTCTACCTGAAGAACAACGCTCATACCTCCTTTCAGGTCGAGTCCCAGTGCAAGTTGCTGCCTTTTAAGTTCTTCGTAAGTATAACTCTTGATCAATGGAATCCGAAATACCTCTTCAGATGACATCGAATCCAGATATTCAATCCTGGCCTGTCTGGCCTCCGGACTAGATAAGTCGCTGTCTCCCAAACTCATAGCAACCTTCTCTGCATAAGCATCTGCGTTCTTTTCCACCTTTCTGGTCGGCAAGATCAACAAATACTGAATGGCACAAACAATGGCCATCACTACTAAAAAAAACTTTACTATTCCTTTACCCTGCATATGAATGGTATTGATTAAGACACTGTTTTCGAAAAAGTTGCGCAAATATAAGGTTTTTCATATACATCGTTCCCTTAATTATCACTTCCTGGTCAATGCCATTCAGTGGTCGAATACCGTGACTATCAAGCGCTTCAAAGACAAACGATAAAAACACTTGACCAGATGGAACCAAAGTCTTATTTCTCACGCTATTAGGTTTGTATCGATGCGCTCCGACGTATTACCTGCCCCTGGAACCATACCTATTTGGTATTGAGTACTTAACATATGTAAGCTCGAAGATTTGTACATTTACGGGCTACAAGTGGATGAACCACTGGAATACTTTTTTAATAACTAACTAAATTTTTTTTCATGGGATTATTTTCGTTTTTAAAGAAAGCGGGTGAGAACATTTTCAAATCTGCTGAAACAAAAGCTGCGGAGGCGGCGGAAGAAGCAGCCGCACTGCGGGAAGAACGCATCACCGCGTTGAAAGGTGTTGTCGAATCACTTAATATTAGCATTAAGGATCTTGACATTGCTGTTGATGATGATGTCGTTACCGTCTATGGGCAGACAGAGTCACAGGCTGACAAGGAGAAAGTGATACTGGCCCTCGGCAATGTTTCGGGCGTTGCAACGGTTGATGATCGGATTTCAGTAGTTGTACCTGCTCCGGAAGCCACGTTCTATGAGGTCAAGAGTGGAGATTCGCTTTCGAAAATTGCCAAAGCACATTATGGCGACGCTATGAAATACCCCATTATTTTTGAAGCCAATAAACCCATGTTAAAGGATCCGAACCTTATCTATCCCGGACAAGTGTTAAGAATCCCACCTCTGGAAAATTAATCATCAAAAATTATCGAGGCAGCCCAAATGGCTGCCTTTTTTTTAAATATTGCTTTCAGCGGCCAAACCAAGTGGCCATCACCTCCTGCGCCACTTTGTTCTGAGGAGTAAAATCAAGTCTTGCATGTACATCCAATTCACCTTCCTCCTCATGACCTGCATGCCATTGCCATATGAGGGCACCGGAAAACCAGGGTTCGTGCCAAAAAGTCTGAAAAAAAGCCTCATAACATCTGGCCTGAGTCTCCTCCGACATCTTGGTCCCTGATGCACTTTCATGATCTACCCAGGCCCAGGGATCTATGGCAGCATCCTCCATACTACGATATCCCAACTCAGAAAAAAGTATAGGCCTGTTATATTTCCGGCTAATTTTTCGTAATCGCTGCCGATACACCTTCCAACCTTCTTTTAGCTCTCCGACGCTAGGATTAGCCCGCTTGCAAATCGGGAAATACGCCTGTACACCAATAAAATCCAAATCTGTCCAGAAATCGATCTGTTCGTATTCACGGTACCAATTTGCAGCGTAAAATATTTTACCGGAGAATTCCTTTCGCACCTTTTTAATTAAATCCCGCCAAAAGGCATCGTGATCCCGGGTCAAGCCCGCAAGTTCGGTACCTATACAAAAATGACTAGCTCCCATATTTTCACTAAGCCGGGCATAATGTAAAATAAAAGCAGAATAATCGGCTGCCCATTTTTCAAAATCTTCCAAATTAGAAAATCCAATATCCGATCTCCATTTACCATTTTCCGGACGCATCCAGATATGTGGTTTTACGATCACCTCCAATCCTTCGGCCCCGGCTTTCTGAGCCATCACCAAATACATACTATCCCGGTCAAAGGACCTTCGTCGGTTTCGCCTTTCGAAATCTAACTCCGGCCGGTTGTAAGCAGCCTGATATCCATATGGTACCAAAACCAGGTGTTCGATATTATTTTGACAAATTTTTTCAAAATTAATTTCCTGGTCCCGGAATCGACCAAAGTAGTGGACTCCTCTCAATTTCTCTTTATCTCGTAGTTCCCCTGGATATTCAATAGTATCGCGAGCAAATTCTACCTTATATTTTGCGAGTCCTAAAATTTGAAAAAAAGACCACAGCACCAAAGCAGGTAGAAATGAATAAAAAATTCCAACTTTTCCCGGAATAAACCTGGATAAAAAACCGGCATTAATTATTACAAATAATTCCAGATAAATATTGAAAAAATCACCCGCTAAAGCAAGGGCCGGGGCAGCATCGGGTATGCCATAACTTATGGATACCGTCTCCCTCACCAGATAAAGGAAGGACAGGAAAGCCAGAGTAAATTTTACGCCCGAATTATACCACTCTGTTTTCATCATTATTTTCAGAAAGGTTTTCAATATTTTTGGCTACGATGGCAATTAACTCCTTCCTGGCTTCCAGACTGCGCCAGGCCATATGCGGAGTAATCAGTACGTTCCTGGCATGAAGTAAAGGATTAGTTGCCGAGGGAGGCTCCACGGACAATACATCTAAAACAGCGCCCGATATCTGTTCATTTCGAAGTGCTTCGAGCAGATCTGTTTCATTAATCAGACCACCTCTACCAGTATTGACAATGACCGCTTCAGGTCGCATCAATCTCAGCGAATCTCTGTTAATAATTTCCCGGGTTTCTTCGTTCAGCGGAGCATGAAGTGAAATAAAATGACTATTTCGAAACAGGTCTTCCTTTTCCACCTGTTCAGCCCCGGGTGCCGCACTGTCGCGTTTTATGACCAATACATTCATACCAAATGCCCGTGCCAACTCCCCTACCCGTTGGCCTATTTTGCCGTAACCAATGATCCCTATGGCTTTTCCCTTCAACTCGTGAACCGTATGCAGCGAATAGGAAAAGTCATCCTGCTGTGACCAGTGACCAATCTGCACCGACCGATGATGGCTTTCTACCTTATTCGTAAATGAAAGCATCATCGATAGAGTATGTTGCGCCACCGATTCGGTTCCATACCCCACTGCATTGTAAACCCGGATATTCCGGTCTTTAGCCGCTTGTACATCTACGTTGTCAAAACCGGTGGCAAGCAGACATATTGCCTGAAGATTTGGCATCGCATCCATATGATGCGCCTTTATCTTAACCTTATTTACCAGCAATACATCGGCAGATTTGCCCCGTGGGATAATATCCGAATCGTCGGTGCGGTCGTAAATACTTACTTCCCCCTTCCCTTCAATGGGCTCCCAATCAAGGTCGCCCGGATTTACGGTATATCCATCTAAGATCACCACATTCATCCTTCTAAATTAGGTAATATCAAATAGATACCAATAAAATTAACCCGTCGACCTGGTTTTGTCCCTCGCAGGCACAGGGCATGATGATGCCGACAGGCTGAACCTTCCTGAAAACTAATCCAGATTAAGTCGGGTGAATCTCTCCCGCTACTGCTCGAATTTTGTCAGTAGCATATATGAATCAAGCTTTCCCTTCTTGTCAAAATTCTCCACTTTCACCTGGCCATATCCCTCGGCGTAGTAATACATAGACTCACCTGTTCTGGATAAGATGGGCATCTTGATATACTCATCTGCGGAAATTTTGAAGGCTTCGAAGGTCTTAACGGGAGTGGTGACCGAAACTTTTTCCAGAACCTTACGGTTCGTGATTTCCATGTCCATTTTCATACTGATGATACCCATCTCAGCCTCCATATGTGTATTAGCATCGGGAAGACTTTCTCCCACTTTCAGTTGGCGAGGAATGATCAACTCATCTCCCGAAACTGAGACTTCCATTGTACCAAACGCCTCGGTGACCGAAGGATTTATGAAATTGGAAAGATCGGCACTATAAACCCCATCCTTACAACTGACTTCAAATTCGAAGCTATTGATCTCTTTGTCTTTTTTATCATAAAAGATCCCACTCACATTACCCTCATAATTATTTCCACTCTGAGTTACGGACTTCACTTCATATTCGATCCGGCCGGTAAACTTATCTTTATTATTATAAAAGGAATATTCAAATTTAGTGCCCTCCGAAAAAGGAAACCAGGGTGTACAATCCTGAGCATACACCATCATCAGATCCGAACCCGAAATCAGCAGGATAATAAATACTTTGATCCACATATTATCTATTGTTTATTAAGCCCCCAGTCATATTCGTTAAAAGACACTTTTGCTGAGGGTTTTATTTCCGTTGTTGAATATTTATTCAGGAAACTAATCAAATTTCCAAAATCACTGCCATACCAGTCAAATATCTTGGATATACTTGCAGATGAGGCTGCGATCTTATTGTACGATGAATTATTTATGAATGCTCCGGTACGTTTCTCCAGGAGGCTTTCCAAATTTGCCGAGGTAAAAGCTTCATTGGCTAGTGGCGGACAGGATTTAGCCGCACAATTCAAAGCAAAATGAATTCTCGGCTCATTAAAATCCGGGCGAATGATCTCATTTTCAATCTGATTTAAAGAATAAGTTGCATCACCCAAATGTATCCACCTGGTATCCCAAGGTTTTCCCTGATCTATCTCGGTGATACTGCCCACCGGGTAATGATCGATTATCAGTTTTATCGTGAACGCATTATATACATTGATCCAATATGCCAACTGCTCAGAGCGAGTCCATTCCGCAGTGGGGGTCTGTTCATTCAAATGGTCCAAATACCGTTGCAATTTATCCATGTCCTTTTTAAAGCCAGCATAATCAACTTCGCCCTTCTGATTAACATGGGTGCGCAGCAATTCTGTAAAAGCCTGGTGATCTGGGATAAAGTAATTTATCCTCCCCAATTTATCTATCGCCGGACTTTCCCGGAAATCGGCCTGATATCGATCGTTGCTTTGATCGAGTGTAAAATCCGGACCTGGAACAACATTTAGAAATAAGAGACAGAGTAGATTAAAAATCATGTTCGACGGTTGTTTAAAAGGATCTTTCAGTGCTTTAATTCATTAGTGCAGTAAAAAGTTCGCAGGGTAGATTCTATTCTTATTTTTTTAACAGTACTTCCCACTCAGGTTATCTTGAAATCCAGACGGAAAGTTAAATTCCTGGGAGGTTCGAGAAGGCCCGGCCGTACACTGTATTCCACATTAAATAGATTTTTCACCTGGGTGGTAAACGTCAGAGTGGGAGAAAGATTATAAAACAGGCGTAAATCCGTAATCGCATATCCTCTATGTGTGTTTCTGAAATCTTCTATTCCCGGTATAAACAAATAAAAGACCCGGTCTACCGCTTCCTGATTGCTGGTGTACTGAAAACTCAGTCCTACATTAAAACGCGGTCCATCCGTCTGCAGATCAAATTTAACCAGGTGCTTAGACCGGTACTTCAAGATGTTATAATCAGCAGTGGAATTAATTGAATCCTGTTCTGTAAAATTTTGAAACCGGGGATCTATAAAGGTATAACCGGCCAGGATAAAAGAAGGCACTCCAAATAACTTACCTTTTCCATTGAGACTGAAGTCAATACCTCTGATTCTGGTGTCACCAATATTTTGGGATTGAAACCCTTTTATCAAGCCAGTAAATACAAACTCCATCATATCAAAATATTCTGACCAATAGGCCGCGATATCAGCCATGCCCTGAAAATTTGCCACTTGAAATCCTTGCTTGAGACCGATCTCCGCACTCCACCCCGATTCTGAATTCAGTCGCAAGTTTGGCGATACGAGGGTGGCACCAAAGGAGGTACTGATGTATTTTTCAGCAATGGTCGGATAGCGGTATCCCTGCCCCCAGGAAGCCCGGAAATAGGTGGCCTCCCCGGCCTGATAGTTCACCCCCGCATGAAAAACCGGCTTTGACTCTTTCACCAACCCATCCGGTATCCGGTCATTCCCGATCTGCGACGGGCCGTCTACGGTATTTTTTTCATATCTGAATCCAGCATTCAGTTTAAACCGGTCCAAAAATTTCTTTTCCAATTGAATAAAACCGGCCAAGTTGGAAGAAGTCAGGACAGTATCCCCATAGAGAGCCGCATTTACCTGTGTACTCAGACTGACAACTCCCATGGTGAGTACGGCATTGATCCCGGGCATGCGATGCAGAAATTGATATTCACCGTAATATAATTTAGACCGGTTGGACCGGTTTGCGTTGTTTTTATTGTCTACGTCAAAATACCGGGTTTTTAATTCGTGTCTGTCCCCATTTCGATTAATGATTTTAAGATAGGGGTCGATTGAATAGCGAAAATAGTCACCGGTACTGTAGGTCATAGAATCGCCCTGGTAGGCTCCGCTTTCACTATCCTGCCAGTAGAAAAAGCTCTGATTGATACCCCGGTTAAAACTTCCCCTGATCCCCAGTTCCACCGCATCACTGATCCGATAGCGTATCTTACTGTTTAAACGGCCATACCGGTTGTAATTCTCCCGGTTGACACTATTGCGGTCCAGAAAATAACCGGCATGGACCAGATCCCATTTTCCCAAACGTCGCGCATCGGATATACTAACCCCAATCTCGTTGGGAGGGGTATCCCACCACTTTTTCTGTTTATCGGAAGGACTCATGGTCAAGCCATAGAATACCGATGCCTTGGTGACCGGATCTTCCCTGGCATAAGCAGTTCGTAAATTAATGATTCCGTTTAGGGCCGATGAGCCATATAGGGCGGAAGACGCTCCTTTCACTACTTCCATCTGAGCCATATTCTCCAGGGGAAAGTCATCCCAATTGGGAAATCCGGCATCAGCCTGATATGCAGGTATATCATCAACAAGTACCAGAACCCGGCTTCCCGCTCCATAGGAGTAACCACTTCCACCCCGGATGTTTGCCTGTCCGTCAATAATAGACACCCCTGGCACCTTTCCCAGCACCTCATCAATGCTCGTAGTGTTTGTCTGTTCCAGCAAGGCCGGTTTAAGTATTTCAATACTGGCCGTAGTCTCCCCCAACGGTTGCTCAAATTTACCGGTAGTGACCGTCACCTCCCTTAGCAGATTTGAGGTAGCGCTAAGTAAAATCTCCAAAAAAACACTGTCCCGGTCCAGATTTAGCGCCTGTTCATAGGGATCATAGCCGACATAGGATACGATGATCGTTTGTGGCCCGGCACCGACCTCCAGTTCGAAAAATCCCTTATTATCAGTATAGGTTCCTTCTCCGGAACATTGAACGGTTGCCGCCACCAGCACTTCCCCTTCATGGGCATCTCTTACCACTCCCTGCAGCACATACTGTTGGGCCATGATCCCAATGGTTGAATAGATCACGACAGCCACAGTAGAAAAGATCTTATGTGTTGATGACAATAGCATTTAAGAAATTTGTTTCTAAATATAAGATCCTATCGCTATCTTCAAAGCACCTTAAAATACGTTATTATGAAACGATTCCTTACCTTTTTCATTTTTCTGCCTTCAATGATCACGATCTGTCTTGCCCAGGATAATCCTGCCTGTGATCCCGATACTGCTTTTGTCAATAGCGATGCCATTGTCGATCCCCTGCCCTATGTCAACGATACACTGGGGGAAGGACTGCCGGATGCCTGTGTTAACACACCCTATAGTAAAACGATCTTTGTCCACCCTCCGGCCATGTTCAATACCGGCGTTCTAATATTGCCCGTAAATTCATTTCAAATCGACTCGGTAATTAATCTTCCCGAGGGAATATCCTATACCTGCAGTACTGAAGATTGTCTATTCAAGGCAGATTCGGTCAGTTGTATCTATTTGTCCGGCACACCAACGGCAGAGAACACCGAAGATGTTTATGAGTTGAAAATCTTCATCACCATCAATGCCGGTATTGCTTTCCAGGCTACTTTTCCGGACCCTGCTTTAGCCCCGGGCGAGTATAATATAGCTCTGCATCCGGAGGGAGATCCTGCTTGCGGTACCGTACCGGTATTGGACATTGAGCCTACGCCGGACTGGATAAGCTTATATCCCAATCCGATCGGAGATTTCCTTAACATAGAAATAAGCGCTGATCGAGTACCGGTATCAAATATCCGCATTTGGGACCAATCCGGCCTTTTGGTGAAAGAATTGCCCGTGGACGGTCTTTCCGGTTTACAGCAATTTTATCTGGGAGAACTTCCTGCCGGATTTTACATCTCGACGATCCAAACTAAAGAAAAAGTTTATCGTTCGAAGTTTATCAAGAGCTAATAATCCTATGTACTAACAAGAGGATCACTTAAATTCCATCACGGATGAAAGGGAGAATCTTGAAATTCTAGCGCCTATTTTGTCTACAGCTTAGGAAAAAGGATAGAGAGAGTGCAACCGCCTGGTGGAATGACTGCCCAAAGTGCTGCTTAATCTTCTACCGGATCAATCATCTCCAGTGACATGAGGCGCTTTTCATGTACATTAATGCTGCCCCAACTGAGAAAACCACCGGATGCTCTTGCCACGTGACGGGCAAAACTGATAAAACTTTCATAGAGTGCAATAGCTGTCTCACGGTCTTGAATTTTAGGGAACAAGCTATTCAATTTGCTCAATTCCTGAGAAATGTTGCGATTTCGTATTTCCGCTTCACCGGCATACTCGTCGATATAGGCATCCAATCGTTCCTGAAAATCCTGGCCCACTTCCAGATAAAAGTCCTTTAAGCCATCCGGCAGGGAATAGCTTCGAATGTTGGTCACTTTTTCTGCCCATTCCTTCTCCTTCCGGTCAATGCTGCCATCGGCACCGGCAATCAATACAGTGATCAATGAGACCGCACTTTTTAGCTGGTCAAATTCCTCTTCTGAAATGCCTTTGAACTGTTCGATCATGTTCTGGTATAAATTAAGCTGCACAAAAATATTAAAAGTAACAAGTTGAACAACCGGTAACAGTTTAATAATGATTCTTCATCATAGGATCGCTATAATGAACGTTCAGTAGAGAATAAATAATTCCCTGGAAACACCCGGAAGTCTTTGGATTTCAAACTTGACCACAAATATTTACATTTGCTGCCATGAAGCGATTGATCTGTGTAGTATCGACGATAATGCTCTTTTTCACCTGCAAAAACGAGCAAACAGCCCCCCCCATAGAAGAACCAGCTGCCCTTGAGATAGATACCACCTATCTGGAAGTGAAGGTCAACAATTTGAGAATGCGGACCGAGCCAAACCTCACTTCCAATACCGTCACCATGCTGCCCGAGGGCTCCAAAGTACAGTATTGGAATGAGCATTCAGAATCTAAAATCCAGATCACTCTGAGGGGTGAATCCATTTCTGACTACTGGTACAGGGTCAAATACGGGAACCAGGAAGGTTGGGTATTTGGTGGTGCATTAGAAAATGTAGAGAAGAAGGAAGCCTATGATTTTCTCATTCTTCCCGGTCAGAGAGTGGGACCGATCCAGGCCGACGATAAAGAACAAGCGATTATTGACCGCTTAGGTGGCGACGTGGTGGAACGGGGAGAGTTTGCCATTGGTGAAGGAGTGTCTGTGATCGCCACCTATGTCTTCCCCTCGAGCGAAAAAGAACTGATCCTGCTCTGGGATCAGGAGGATTTCAACCGTCTGCGCGAAGTGCGGATCAGAAAAAAAGGATCTCCCTGGAAACTAACCAGCGGAATTGGAATCGGAAGTTCACTGAAAGAAGTCGAGCAGGCTAACGACGGTCCTTTTATGCTCAGTGGTTTTGAATGGGATTATGCAGGAACAACGCTCAACTGGCAGGGAGGATCCTTGACGGACCAGATCAGCATGATATTTGAGCCACCAGCCAGGATTCATAAAAGCCTGATCGGCGATCATAGCATTCCTTCCGACGATGATCGCATGGCAAGAGCAAATCCCACCGTTGCGGTGATTCGGGTGCTTTTTTAGGAGAACCTTACTACTTCATTTTGAAGCCTTCGAAAACGGGGAGTCCTTGAGCGTCCGTACCATTATCATCATACGACCACGATCATTCAATCCACATCTCGTACCAGTTCCAAAATGTACTATTTTTTAGTTATTTAACTAATTTTAAGTTGATAAACTAAATTTTAGTTATTAAATTGCTGTCATGAGTAGAATTCTAACTCCGCGCGAAGAGGAGATCATGCAGGTCCTTTGGAAATTGAAAAAGGCTTTTGTAAAAGAAATTCTGGATGAATTGCCCGGACCCAAACCTCCCTACAATACAGTTTCATCCGTGGTTCGAAAACTGGAAAGTGAAAACCTGGTTGGACACAACACTTATGGAAACACCCATCAGTACTATCCCATCCTGCAAAAAAGCAATTACCGGAAGTTCATGATTGGCCGTATGGTCCGAAATTACTTTTCCGGTTCACCGGAAAGCTTATTGTCACATTTTGTTAAAGAAGAAAATATTGATGTAGAGCATTTCAGACAAATTCTTGATCAGATAAAAGAAGAAGAATAATGGATTTTTCGCTACCTCTTTTCCTTCTGAAAGTAAGTTTTGCCAGTGGTGTATTTTTTGGTTTTTACCTGGCTTTCCTGAGAGGTAAGACCTTTTTTCAGGTTAATCGTTTTTATTTGCTCTATACCCTGCTTATCTCTTTTTGTATCCCATTCATTCGATCACCCATAAGTGACCAGGTGACCATTGGAAAAGGGCAATTTTATAGCCTGATAGCCCAACCGGTGAGTTCTCAAGTCTGGAACTGGCAATATGAGAATTTCCTGCCTTTGCAGGAATCTGCGGTGATTTACTCTTTTTCATTCGGAGATCTATTCCTGATCATTTATTTCGCTGGAATTTTATTTTTCATGACACGCTTAATCAGGAAATTTCTGGGACTGGCCAGGATCATTCGAAATAGTGACAAAATAGAGCGAGAAGGACAGTTAACCTGGACCCACCCCAAGGTGCCGGTCTCCTCTTTTTTTTCTTATTTATTCTGGAATGACAACCCTACTAAAGAGGGAAAGCTGCTGATTGCCCACGAAAAGGTACACATGTCGCAATGGCACTCATCGGATATAGTGCTTCTGGAAGTAAGTAAAATTATTTTGTGGTTTAATCCGGTGGTGAATTACATGATCAGGGAAATCCGTTTACTACACGAGTATATTGCGGATGAAACCGTTGTACATCAGACTCAAGACAAATCTGCTTACCTGGATGTATTAAAGACACATTGCATCACGAAGGCACCTACACTTACACACCATTTTAGTTCATTTTTAAAAAGACGAATTCAAATGCTACACCGCAAACGTTCATCTGTCTATTCCTATGGATATTATTTACTATTTA
>JAGQWZ010000213.1 GCA_020436835.1 Saprospiraceae bacterium
AAAACAGTAATTAAAGATTTGACTACTTATTTGTCAAAAAAAGATTTTCAGGTTTTGGGCCGGTCATTTCAATTGGCCCACTATAAAACGCTTTATCAATTCAGTGTCGATATCAATATTCGACTGATTCGCAAGCATGGGCTTTACCTGCCATCGGAGATAACTTATCTGGGATTCTGGAATATTCCTTTCAAACAGAAGGAAACGGGCGACTTCAAGATTACTTTTAGTCAGTTTAAATGATCAATGATCGGCATGAGCGAAGTTGAATCAGATGTGTTTTGTGTCATTGTCCTTTTATTACCATCGGGTATCTGGCGCTAATCTTTGTTTTCATGAGTAAATCACGATTAATATTAATTTTATTTAAAAATATTGGATGTTGATTTTGATTCGTAAGTCCCATCGAGCATGAATGCCACCCTGATTGGTGACGTTGGAGCCACCGGTTCAGATTGGATACTGATCCGGCAAGGGGAGAAGGAAGTATTCTCCTGCGGCGGATTTAATCCGGTCTCCCAGTCATTTCAGAGACTGGACAATTTGCTGGAAGATCTGGTGCGGCATATCGGATCACTGAGCGTCGATGTCTACTACTATGGTGCCGGAATTGGTATTGGGAGCGACCTGGAAAGCATGCAGGCTCGTTTTGCGGAGGTCTTGAATATTGGTGAAATGGAGTTTGCCTCTGATCTCCTCGGAGCGGCCCGGGCGTTATGCGGTGATGATCCCGGGGTGGTTTGCATTCTGGGCACGGGAAGTAATGCCTGTTATTACAATGGAAGCGTCCTGACCGGAGGCCATTCGCTGGGATATCCCCTGGGAGATGAAGGCAGTGGTATGGACATTGGCAGGAGACTGGTTAAGGACTTCTACTATGGTCTTATGCCATCAGCGCTTTATACCCATCTTAACCAATTTCTGCCGTCAAACCGACTGGATTTTCTGCAGCACTACAAGAGCCAATTAGCTCCAAATCAGTACTTGGCCAGCTTAACCCGTCATTTGTTAGGATTTGAGAATCAGACATATGTGCAAAAAATTGTGTCGGATGCTTTCACAGATTTCATAAAATATCATCTCTATGACGTTGAAAGAACTGAAAAAATAAATGCAGTAGGTTCAATAGCTTTTTATTTTTGTGGCGATTTTGAAAAATGCCTGAGAGTGCATGATCTTGAAATGGGTAAAATTTTACAGAAACCGATCGAGGCATTGGCATTTTATCATTCACCTAACAACTAATAATGGCTAAAGAAATCAATCGGATTGGAGTTTTCTGCTCAGGAGGTGATGCTCCTGGCATGAATGCTGCCGTGCGCGCCGTAGTACGCACTGCAGCTTATCACGATCTACATACATATGGTATCTACAATGGTTATGAAGGCATGATCAATGGTGACATCCACCGGCTGGAGACCAATGATGTGGGTAATATCATTCATCGGGGTGGCACGATCCTGAAGACCGCCCGCAGCGAACGTTTTCGGACCAAGGAAGGCCGCAGGATGGCGCATGAGTCTCTGATGGCACATGACATTGATGCCCTGGTTGCAATAGGAGGTAATGGTACGCTTACCGGAGCAAATTTGTTTGAGAAGGAGTTTAATATTCCAATCATCGGTTTGCCCGGTACGATCGATAATGATCTGTATGGTACCGATTTTACGATCGGGTTCGATACGGCAGTGAACACGGCAATCGAAGCAGTGGACAAGATCCGCGACACGGCAGATTCGCATAATCGCCTGTTTTTTATCGAAGTGATGGGGCGGCAATCCGGATACATTGCGTTGTATACCGCCGTTGGCAGCGGTGCCGGAAGCGTCTTAATCCCGGAGCTAAGTAAAGACATTGAAGAGTTAATGTCTTTTCTCAAGAAGATGTTGAAACGAAAGCGTCTCTTTGGGCTGGTGATTACCGCAGAAGGGAATGAAAACGGAAGTACTCAGGAAGTGGCCAATATGGTCTCGAAAAAACTGACGGATTACGAGGTGAAGGTCGCGGTCATCGGACATCTGCAACGGGGAGGATCCCCAACCGCCATGGACCGGATGCTGGCAAGCCGTACCGGGCATGCTGCGGTGGAGGGTCTGATAAAAGGTCAAAGAAATGTCATGTGTGGAGTTCATAATAACAAGGTTGTGTTTATTCCTATTGCCGATGCGATCAAAAAGACCAAGAGCATCGAACAGGAACTACTGGATCTGGCAGAACTTCTATCGCTGTAAGGTCGGGGATGCCCTGACCAGGGCATTAATCACCTGGAATTTATCGTTGAGCAACTTGCTATTGAAAAAGGGCTAAGAATACTTAATTGTTGGCGATAGTGCTGGTTGACTGTCATTTTTGCAACAAAATTGTCCTCTTCCTGCATGGAGTGTAAAAGCTTTTTTAATTTGGCGCCTCTTAATTAACAGGAATCAAACAAAACTATATCCGAAAATGGCAACAGCAACAAAAGGTACTATAGGTATTTTGACCGGTGGAGGGGACGTACCGGGTCTAAACCCCGCGATTCGAGCAGTAACCGTACGTGCACTCAGGGAAGGTTATCGAGTGGTCGGTCTGCGAAGAGGATGGGGCGGTATCATCGATGTAGTACGTGACAAAAAGCATGATAACAGTAATAATTTCGTCGAATTGACTCAGACGGTTGTTGACCGTGCTGCAAGGACAGGAGGAACTTTCCTTCATACATCACGAACCAGGCCGAGCCACACACATAAAGACCGGGTACCAGAGCATTTGAAGGACAGCTATTCGGAAGAGTATAATGACATGACCCCGGAAGTGATCAAAAACCTGGAATGGATTGGCATTGATTACCTGATCACCATTGGTGGTGACGATACCCTGAGCTATTCTGTGCATTTATTCCGTCAGGGAGTCAACGTAAATGCCATTCCCAAAACGATGGATAACGACGTTCCTGGTACCGACTACTGCATTGGTTTTAGTACTTGTGTGACCCGCACGATTCACATGACAAATAATCTTCGTACGTCAGCAGGTTCGCATGAACGTTTTATGGTGCTTGAAGTTTTCGGCCGATATGCCGGATTCACGGCCATGTTGCCTACCATGGCTGGAGCTGCCAATCGCTGTCTCATTCCGGAACATCCGTTTGAAATTGAACACCTGACCGAATTGATGGTAGCGGATCGTCGCAACAATCCGAGTAATTATTCTATCTGCCTGGTTTCAGAAGGAGCGATGTTCGAAGGAGGAGAGATGATGTTTGAGAACGCCGAAAGGGATGCCTATGGGCATGCTAAATTAGGCGGTATCGGTGACATGGTTTCTGCCAAACTAAAAGAACTAAGCCCAAAATTCAATAAAGGACAAAGTATTAATAACATAACCCAGAAATTGGGGTATCTGGTAAGATGTGGTGATCCCGATGCCATTGACTCGATCGTTCCGATGGCATATGGCACCATGGCTCTGGATCTGATCCTCCGGGGTATCCATGGCCGGCTGGTGGTGTTGAAAAACGGCCGGTATGATCACGTACCCATTGAGGTGGTGACCGCAACTAAAAAGCTGGTGAATGTCAGTAAACACTATGACGTAGATAAATACCATCCGATATATCGAGATTTTGAAATGCTGCCACTATTTATCATGGCCAGCGAATCATAGAAAAAGAGAAGCAGGGTTATTCCCTGCTTTTTTTGTTTTGGGTTATAATTTGTGCAAGCTCTTGATTCTTTTTTTATCAGCCAGTTTCAATTATCTCTGGTACGGTATATTTATTAAATTGAATTAAAAGAGTACTATTTTTATAAATCGAATTTTATAAAATCAGCCGTGATCAGAATTAGTCATCTTTTGGCAGCGGGGTGGTTGCTTGCAATCTTTGTGGTATCCTGTGAGCCCGGTGGTGTTGATACCAGCAGTATTTCGACGGATCCTGCCGATATTCGAAGTGGAGAACATACTTTTGCCCAGGATTGCAGTCCCTGTCATAGCTTCAGACAGGATGGCATTGGTCCGAATCTGGCCGGAATTACCCGGGAAATTTCCGCTGACTGGATAAAAAGATTTATCGTTAATTCTCAGGAGGTTATTGATGAGGGAGATCCCCGAGGCAAAGAGCTGTTCAATCGATTTCATGTCTATATGCCGCCATTTGGTATGTATCCCGAAGATAAACTGGATAAGATTGTGGCCTATCTTCATACTTTTGATGAAGCACTGCCGGTAGAACAAGGGCAGGAAGGTGCCCTGTTAAATCCGGTTGTGGAATCCATTTCTAATTCTGGGATCACAGTTCCCCTCGAACTTTTTACTGAAATTCCATTTTCCAGTGATGAAATGCCGAGAACGCGGATCGTTAAAATGGATCATATTCCGGGTTCGGACCGTCTATTTGTCGCCGATTTACGAGGTCAATTTTATGAAATAATTAATCAGTTGCCATTACTGGTACTGGACCTGAATAAAGTATATCCTCACTTTATTCATAAACCGGGTTTAGCTACCGGCTTCGGTAGTTTTGCATTCCATCCTGACTTCCTGAAAAATGGACTGCTCTATGTTTCACACACCGAACCACCCAATACCAAACCAGCTGATTTTGCCTACGCTGATTCCATTAAAGTAACACTGCAATGGGTGCTTAGCGAATGCAAGGTGAAGGATCCCCTGGCTGATAAGTTTGAAGTGGAGGAAAGTGAACTGTTCCGGATCAACATGGTGACCGGCATCCATGGAATGCAGGAAATCGCATTTAAACCGGATCTTAAACCATCTGATGCGGACTATGGTAAATTATATGTGAATATCGGTGATGGGGGGAGCGCAGAGAATGGATATACCTTCCTGGCCGATAATCCAGGTACAGCCTGGAGTGCAATTCTTAAGATTGATCCGTCGGGAAATAATAGTGCGAACGGAGCATACGGGATACCTTCCGATAACCCTTTTGTCGGTAGCAGTCAGGCATTGCCGGAAGTCTATGCCTATGGTTTCCGAAATCCTCACCGAACTGTCTGGGATTCTGAGGGTAGGATGTTAACCACTGGAATCGGTCATCACCGGATTGAAGAAATCAATCTTATCCAGGCCGGACATAATTATGGTTGGCCTTACCGTGAAGGTACCTTTTTGCTGAATCCATTCGGCGATATGAATAATGTTTATCCGCTGCCGCCGAAAGATGAAAGAGAATACACTTATCCTATTGCCCAATATGATCACGAAGAGGGGAATGCTATTTCCGGCGGATATGAGGTGACCACGGATCAATTACCGGAATTAAAGGGCAAATATATTTTTGGAGATATTGTGAGAGGGAGACTATTTTATATAAATATGGGAGATATTCAGCCCGGTTCACAGGCACCGGTATATGAGTGGAATATTTCCTGGGAAGGAGCCCAAACGGATCTGATTACATTATGTGGTGCAACCCGGGTCGATCTCCGGTTTGGAAAAGATGCGGAGAGTAATCTGTATATTCTTACCAAAGCGGATGGAAAAATATATCGATTATTGAGTGAAGTACTTTGATTTTATTTCACCCACTTAATAATACCACTTTATACAGTCCACTAGAATTCGATGCGATAATTAATTACAGGGAACAGTCCAGTGTAAGTTTCATATTCTATCTCACCTGTCCTTCGGTCAAAGTCATCCTCGAGCCGGTTTAAATGATTGGTTAGATTTTGAATGTCCAGCATTAGAGTATGAGTAAGCCTGGACCGGATGATTTTATAACTAATACCCAGGTCGAAGCGATAGTATCTGCCTACGGACGCCTCCAGGTATTTTGAATTATCGCGGATGGTTCTTCCCTGTTCCCTGGATGCCGCCAGATCAATGGGCGTTATCCTGTTTCCACCATTGAGAACAATTTTTCCATTTAATGTAAAATATCGGTCTTTCTTTGCCCCGGGATTAAATTCTTTTCCTCCTAATATATTTACCTGGTATTTGCTATTAAAACGGGTGTTAAACCATTCTCCTGAATACGTCTTGTACCGGGAGTTGAAGAGGCTGGAAGTACATAGGAAATAGTAACTCCGGTTAAAATTCTTTTCGATAGTAAGGTCAATGCCATAATTTTTACCTGCGCCGGTATTTACCGCCTCATATCCCCTGATCACATCCCAGACATCAATTGCATTTAAGATTGATCTTCTGCTTTGTGTCAGGGCTTCTACCGGCACATCAAAGAGGTACTGATAATAGACCTCGGCTGCAATTCGAAGATCAGGACCAATTTTTTGTGCATATCCACCCACCAGGTGCCAGGATTTAATATAGTCTAGATATCGATTGGGATTTACCCTTGGCTGGTTGACTTGACTGCTTTCGGTAAAATAGAATACTGGGTGTTCAGGTTTGGAATACAATCCCGTGGCCAGGTGTATGGATCGATTAGCCGCAAATTGCCATTTGAAAGAAAAACGTGGTTCAAGACTTTGTTGGCGGGTGAGGCCAAAGTAGTTATAGTGAAACCCCGCTATCCCGGTTATATTACTGGAAAACCGGTGTTTCCACTGTACAAAAGTCTGCAATTGAGCAGAAGAGCCGGTATCCTGTAAATAAGTGACGTATTCAGTCCCATTATTTTTATAGTCTCGCGCATAAAAATGGTAGTCATGATAACTTCCAATGAGACCTGCTTTAATTGAATTCTTGTTATTTATTTTTTGATTATAGCTCGTGCTTAACCGGTAAATATAATTATCAAATCTGTTTTCAAATTCTTTTATATATCGATAGCTATCGCTTTTATCCAAATGAAATTCATCATTGAGGTTGTTATCGATGGAAACGGCTAAAACAGTATGAAAATACCGATGATTGTCGATCAGGATTTTATGCGACAATCCGATGGTACCGGTGGTTTGTCTTTCGTTAAAGCCGGAATCATCGTCTGATTCCCGCCATCGGGTCGAGTCTGGCTGTACGTCAATGTAAGCCCGGTTTTTGCCCATCAGTCCGAACAAATTAAATCGGCCGAGTGCGCTCCCGGGAAAATGTATATTAAATGACAAATCACCATATTCAGGTAGTACGTCACCCACGGGGCTGAGACCCAGTTGCTTTAATATACCTAAAGTGGAATATCTGAAATTAAATAAATAGCTGCCCTCCTTACCTTTGCTTATTGGTCCTTCCGATGCCACTTCGGTACCGAGAATGCCAAACATAAAGGAATGTTCCCGCTTCTTATTATTGCCTTTCCGTAGGTTTAGATCAAAGGCACCCGAGATGGCATTTCCAAATTCGGAAGGGAAGGCACCGGTATAGAAATCAGACGTGGCGATCAGGCCACTGCTGAGCATGCTTATTCCCCCACCACTATTTCCCAGGCCACCAAAATGATTCGGATTGGGAATTTCTATTCCCTCCAATCGCCATAACACCCCACGGGGTGAATTTCCCCGTACGATAATTTCATTAAAGAGATCGGAAGTACCTCCGGTAGTTGAGACACCGGCAAAATTCATTGCCATCCGGGCCGGATCAAAAATACTTGAGGCATATCTGGATGTTTCTTCTACCGTGAAGGACCGTACACTGGCAATTGCCATGTCATTTAGCGGAGCAGATTTATCTGCATTGGCCTTAATGACGACCTCCTCCATGGATATCAAAGCCTCGGTCATGCCAATATCAAGGACCGCTTCCTTCCCGGTAGTGATCAGCAGGTTTCTGATATAGACCGGCTCGAATCCCAGGTAGCTGATGATAATATTATGCCGGCCTACCGGTATATTCGGGATCTCAAAATGACCATCCTGATCGGTGCTCGTTCCCAGGTCGGTGGCTTCGATCACAATATTGACTCCTGTGAGGGGATGAAGGGTTTCCTGCTCGAAGACAATTCCCCGACAGGTCTGTACGGACTGAGTCCAGGCCAGCAAAGGGAAACAGGAAATTGTGAGCAACAGGATGTTCTTATTCAGCATCGATATTTGTCAGTGATAGTATAACCGCTTTCTCCGTGTTTTGGGGAAAATAGGAAAATCCCCTATTTCTTGCGATGATTCTACTCATGAGAAACGGTGTGAAGTATCCTCCGGAGAAAGGTTTCAAGATGTGATGCTTGGCCGGATGAATTGGGTGCCGAACCTCAACTCCGAAATTGAAAAATCGGAGGCAATCCAAGATCCTTTAAAGGATGCAATGGACGCCTCCGACTTTAGCTGCAAATATTTGGTTTATATGGCTTTTACCTAAAACTCAATTCGGTAATTCAATACCGGGAAAAGTCCGGTATGATCATCATAGCCGATTTCTCCGGTTGATGGGATGTAGTAATTCCACAGATGATTGAGGTGATTGCTCACATTTTGAATGTCCAGCATAATCGCGTGTGTAGCCTTAGACCGGATGATCTTGTAACTTATTCCTACATCAAATCGATAATATTTTCCTATCGAGTTGGCCAGAAATTGAGTATTGTCTCTGACGGTTCGACCCTGATCTCTTGAAGCTTCAATGTCGATAGGGGTAACCCGGTTTCCACCATTAAGGACAATTTTACCATTGAGTCCGAAAATCCGGTTCCGGTCTTTCCCACTGACAAATTCTTTGCCCGCCAGTGCATTTAGCTGGTACTGACTGTTAAAGCGGGTATTATACCAGTGGCCGGCCGCATTTCTGAATTTTGAATCAAAAAGGCTCCCGGTGATCAGGAAATAATAGGCATTGCTGAAATTCTTTTCCAGGGTAATGTCGATCCCGTAATTTCTGCCCAAACCATCAGTATTCGCTTCGGAATTACCCTCCAGAAGATCCCAGACATCCAGTGTATTCAATATGGATTCTACACTATTCGGGTCACTCTCGACCGGTACATCGTAGAGATGCTGATAGTACACTTCGGTATTGATCCGGAAATTTTTAGTAAGCCTGAAGTCATACCCCAGCACGGCATGAAAGGCTTTAATATAGTCCAGATTTCGATTGGGCAAAGATGGATTTGACTTGTCGCTGGATTCGATAAAATGAAACACAGGATGTTCGGGTTTTGAATGCAAGCCCAGGGCCATATGCAGCGCCTGCTTTTCCGTGGCTTGCCATTTTAAGGCAAATCTCGGTTCGATACTGGACTTTTTCGTTAATCCAAAATAATTAAAGTGTATCCCGGCGGTTGCCGTCCATTTATCATTGATCCGGTTTTTCCACTGTACAAAACTGTTGAATTGAGCGGCCTGACCGGTATCCTGTAAATAAGTGGTATAGTTTTCACCGCTATCGTTAAAGTCACGGGCGTAAAAGTCGAACGCATGATAGCTCCCGATTACGCCAACCTTATAACTATTTTTAGCATTCAATTTCTGATTATAAGTACTACTGATCCGGTAAATCTGATTATTGAAGCGGTTCTCAAATTCTTTAATTTTCCGGTAGTCATTTACCGGATCCAGATGGTAATCGTCGTTTGAATTTTGGTCTATTGAGGCGGCAAATACGGTATGAATATATCGCTTGTCGTCGATCAGTAATTTATGGGATAATCCTATCGTACCAACGGTTTGTCTTTCATTAAATCCGTAGTCGTCGTCGCTTTCGATCCATTTGGTTGAATCAGCTTCCACGTCAAAATAGGCTCTGTTTTTGCCTGCCAGTCCGAAAATGTTAAAGGTGCCCAGCGATGATTTAGGCAAATGAATATTAAAAGATAAATCACCGTATTCGGGAAGCACATCTCCGACGGGGTTGAGACCGATTTGTTTCAGAATTCCAAGCGTGGAATAACGGAAATTGAAAAGGTAGCTTCCGTCACCCGGCTTACCGAGAGGACCTTCCGTGGATACCTCGGTTCCGAGAATGCCCAGCATGACCGCATGTTCTCTTTTTTGATTATTTCCCTTGCGCAGATTCAGATCGAAAGCACCGGAAAGCGCATTACCAAATTCCGCCGGAAAAGCTCCGGTATAGAAATCGGATGATGATATCAGATTACTGCTCAACATGCTGATGCCGCCACCACTATTACCAAGTCCACCAAAATGGTTTGGGTTGGGAATCTCAATACCTTCCAATCGCCAAAGGACGCCGCGTGGTGAATTACCCCTGACTATTATTTCGTTAAAGAGGTCGGAAGTTCCACCCGTAGTGGATACTCCGGCAAAATTCATAGCCATTCTGGCCGGATCATAGAGGCTGGAAGCGTAGCGGCCGGTTTCTTCCACAGAAAAGGAGCGCGCACTGGCAAGAGCCATTTCATTGAGTGGAACTGATTTTTCGTCATTAGCTTTTACCACCACTTCATCCATTGAGATAAGGGATTCGGTCATTCCTATATCCGATACCATTTCTTTGCCGGTGGTGATCAGCACATTAGCTATGTACACAGGTTCATAGCCAAGATAGGTAACGAGAATGTTGTGCCGGCCAATGGGTACGTCTTGTATTTGAAATTGGCCATCCAGATCGGTACTCGTTCCAAGGTTTGTATTTTCCACAATTACATTCGCACCAATCAGTGGAGTGAGTGTCTCCTGGTCAAATACAACACCTCGGAAAGTCTGCACATGGGTTTGGGCAATAATCAACAGGGGCATGAAGATACATGCCAATAAAAAGGCTCTTGTTTTCATAGTTTATAAAGTCGGTTTACATAGTTTATTAAATCAGGATTTTTATTCCCTTTGCTTACTATGATGACCACCGTGCCTTCCTACCCCTACGACCCATGTCTTTTTTTTAAATATTTTTTCTTTTCCGGGGTAGATGCTACTACGAAATAAAGAAAAAGGCCTGCTTTTTAGCAGGCCAGCACAAAAACATTTGATAATCATCAGATCCGCACTTTAAACCATAAACCTATCTGTAGTGGATCTGATATAATCCTTATTTATTTAAATTAAAATTTGCCATTCGTATTATTCCATTCTTCATCGGGAGCGATGACTTGTATCACATCCCAATGTTCGGCAAGATTTCCTTCTTCCACTCTAAAGAGATCATAATACGCTGCCGGCTCTGATTCCAAACCATACTGCCCTTCACTAATGGTTAATACGAAATCTCCCATTGCGATCGTCTGGTGCAACATATCATAGGTAAATGAAAACCTCTGAGCAGCCAGTGTATCCATCATACTTAACATACCGGAAAGGCTATCTGCCATCATAGGATTATGTTGAATAAGACTCTGATCCTCGTTCAGGTATTCAGACATTAATTCATAGTTTCCTTCGATCATTACCTGGGAAATAAAATCTTTAACCATGGTACGATTATTCTCAGTCTGATCGAGGTCGGCTATCTCGGTTGGTCCATCTAACATATTATGTCCCGCTTCATTTACCGGTTGGGAGACTTGAAAGTTATCCCAGTGCTCCACTATCAACCCGTCCTCGAAACGAAAAACGTCGAAAGCAACCTGAGATTGACCATCGATGAGATATTCTGAATGCAGTACCACCAGATTATCGTCGGTCAGACTCCGCACAATATTAATTTGGGTGTTGTCAAATTCCCCAGCCAGTACCGCCTCAATCAGAGCATCTCTTCCATCCGCATACTGGTGATTATGTTGGATATGTTGATTTGGATCAATATACTTTAACACAACACCCGTATCACCGGCTGGTAAACTCAGGATGAGTGCTCTTGCCTTTTCTTCCATTGACAATTCCTCACCTTCATCGATCGGATCGGGTGAATTATCGGAATCCTTATCGCAAGAGAAATTAATTAAGAGCATCATAAGCAATAATGCCAAAGACCATTTTTTCATAATAAATTTTGTTGTAAGGTGAATTAAATAAAGTAGTATAATGCATTAAAATTCATTTCCGAACATTGTCGAAAATGGGCTAAGCTGGCAATAAAAAATGTGTTTGAGTGAGGTTTTTCAATTGTGGTGACTGTGAAAAACCAGGATAGGATGATCTTCTAAGTTATGGTAGAATAACGGCAACGTTACCAATGTATTACTCCACAAGTGTTAAAATTTAGTGTGTTTTTGATTGGGCCGGGTCGATACCATCCTTTCTTTATTTCTTTTTCAATATTAATACGGACTACCCTGGAGCTCCGTAGGGTCTGAAGGCCCATTCTCTACATGGAAGAAATAAAGTCACAGGCAAGATTAAGGTAAATCAAAAAATATCCCGAAATTTAATAATCATGTTGAGAAGAGAATTTATTCATCAAAGTGTAATGGCCTTATCAGCAAAGGCCTTGCTACCTGAGAGATCATTACCAGGAACGGATCTCTGGAAACTGGATACTCATGTGCATTTTTTTGATCTCCGTCAGTTTCGTTATCCCTGGTTACAGAATGCATCTAAAATAAATCATGATTTTACGGTTGAGGACTACCGGGAGGCAACCAGGGAAGCTGATGTAGGCCAATTTATTTTTATGGAAAGTGGCGCTGCTCCTGAATTCAGTGGAGCAGAGGCCAGATGGGTTTCGAAACTGGCTAATGAAAACCAGCAAATTAAAGGCATCATTGCACAAATAGATTTGAGTGACAACATTTCTGATGTCCGAAAATTTAATGAGCTGAAAGAGATCAATTTATTGAAGGGCGGCCGGGGAAAGTTTATACCTGATTCTAACATTTTTATTGATAATCTGAACCACCTGGGAGAACTGGATCTGACCTTTGACCTCCTGTTATCCTGGCAGGATCTTGAAAAAGCAGCCAAACTCATCGAAGAGGTACCCCGAACGACGTTCATCCTGGACCATCTTGGAAACCCGGGTTATCAGGATGATGATTTTCCGGTATGGAAAGAAGGCATTAAGGCACTGGCAGCATTGCCAAATGTCAATTGTAAGATTTCCGGGATGATTTCACGAATCGGTCCTGATTGGAAATTGGAGGATATCCAACCTTACTTTGATCATGCTTATCGGTCGTTCGGTGCCGATCGCCTTTTGTACGGAGGTGATTGGCCGGTGGTCTTATTAGCGGATTCTTACCAGTCATGGTCAGATGCATTCGAGGTGATGACCGCTGAATTGCCTGTTGCAGAACGAAAGATGATTTACCATCAAAATGCCAAAAGGATTTATAATCTTTAATTTATGACAGATATTATAAGATGGATTTTGATTCCAGTAGTGCTGCAGATCACTGGCCTGACCGGTTTTGGACAACCAGATATTCAATTGGAGACGGCCAGGGATGGTAAGGTGTTTAAGGTCTTTCAGTTTCCAAAGGATGGAATGCCCCGGATTGATGGAATGACAGATGATTGGGGCGTGGTACCTGAATCATATATCTACAGAACGAATGAACTCAATGATACCGAAGATGGACACGGAATAGCGATCGATACGGAAGATCTTCAGGTGGCAGTACGAGTCGGCTGGGTGAAGGGATTGAACCGGCTTTATTTTCTTTATGAGGCTTACGACGATTACTGGGATTTCGGACGCTTTAATCCGGAGGGCTACCTAAATGATATATTTGAAATAGTAGTGGATGGAGATCTCTCCGGCGGACCTTTTATTTTTAATCCCATTTATGCAAAAGAGCACCTGAAATGGAACGGTAAAAATCAGGAATACCTGAGTAACCATTTTGAATTCAGTGGTGTGCATGCTCAGAATTATCACATTTTTACTCCGCCAGTTAATAACGCATGGTGTTTGGTATGGGGCAGCCAACCCTGGATCGCAGAATTTCCCTACGCCCATCATGCATATCAATTTGATTTTAATCCCGGTGAAAGCGGACATCTGGTCCTGGAGGGGTGGATCACTCCCTTTGATTACGCACCTTACGAAGGGCCGCAAGAAGCCGTGATTTCTCAAATGAAAGAAAATGATTTTATCGGCCTGTCCTGGTCCATTCTTGACTTCGATGGCAGTGGGAGAGATGGTCATTTCAACCTATCTCATAATGTCAATATGGTGAAAGATGCCTCCTATCTCTGTGCATTCAAACTAATGCCAATAGAAGATGCGGGGGGACTCTTTGGAGCAGACTGGACTTACCAAATAATTGATATGAAAGAAGGATGGGTGGCATTTAAAGATTGTTCTCTGGGTGCTATTACCAAATGGACCTGGGATTTTGGAGATGGATCAATTTCACATGAGCAGAATCCATTACACCGCTTTGCCGAGAAAGGCGTGCACAAAGTGATAACTTTAACGGTCGAGGGTCCTGGCGGTATATCAAAAAGAACACGGTACTGGGAGGTAATGATACGTTAGATATGGGTGCTGACCTGTCTCTAATCCTGATTTACAGCTACCCTAAAAAATTGGTATTTAAAATCAAGTGCATATGAAAAGCGCATCGGTCTACATTTCCATTCTTCTGCTGGGAATAATTTTACCTCTCCAACTGGGTGCCCAGGAGCCTGTACGGAATATCGTATTAAGTAATCCGGGAGTACCTCCCGATTGGGCCTTGTGGGAAAGACATTTAATGAAAGAAATATATCCCGCTGCCTGTGAATTTGTGGAGAAGTACACGGATGCGGATGGATCCCTGAAGTGGAGGAATGAGTGGCCGGGAATGGATGGCTCAGATGATGGATATGAGAGCTTTTACAACTTCCCTCTTTACAGTGCACTGGGTGGGCCAATGGAACTGGACAGTCTTGCCAGAATATTTTGGGATGGTGTGACCCGGCAGTTCACCCGCTACGGTCAGGTATATGATGAATTTGATGCCGGCTATGATTGGATGCATCATGGTGAATCCTATACAAACTTTTATTTCTTCGGTCTGACCGATCCTAAAAACCAAAAATTTAGAGACCGTGCCATAAAATTTGCCGAATTGTATGTCGATCCCAAATTTGGTAATTACGATCCCGAGCTGAAGTTGATTCGATCACCACTTACCGGCAGTAAGGGACCGCGTTTTACCAATACGGCAGAAGACTGGGTAACCCATAGACCTATCCTGGCAAATTACCTGTTACCGTATGAAGATATCGAAGGAGTAGACAGTAGCGCGGTATGGAACGATGATGCCCGGTTTCCTCTCTTGCTACAAGCGATGAATGAACGGATGATGAAGGGAGATGTACCTCTAAATCTTGCGGCAACCAGTATGATCCTCAATGCCTACATGTACACGGGTGAAATGAAATACAAGAACTGGATAAAGGAATATGTGGACGGATGGATGCAAAGGGTAAAAGAGAATAATGGTTTTCTTCCGGATAATGTAGGACTTTCGGGGCAGATAGGAGAGCATATGGAGGGCAAAATCTGGGGCGGATATTACGGTTGGCGCTGGCCACATGGATTGATGAATCAGTTGGAAGCTACGACTATCGGAGCTAGTAATGCCTATCTCGTCAGTGGTGATTCCTCATATCTTGAGTTGCCTGCATCGGTTATTAATCTGGTGGAAAACCAGGTTAAAGAACAGGATGACTTAATGGCCGTCCCACATCGATACGATGATCGGGGCTGGTGGGACTTTCGTCCAATGACACCAAAATACCCTTCTCAACTTTGGTTTATGTCCCGCAAAGAGACTGACTGGAAACGGGCCAAGAGACTGGCGGATCCGGACCGGTGGAACTATGAGCGGAACCTGGGTCAAAAGAAAATGGTAAGGGGCATGATGTTGAATGAAAACAGTGGGTTTATCTATCACAAGGGGAAAGGTGATTCTGAAAATACCGTATCCTGGATGGGATTCCTTGAGGGAAATAATCCTTCCTATCCTGTTCATATTTTAAAAGCTACCTACGGTGAGGTGTTAAAACGTTTGAGAATGATTCGGCAGGATCAAACGACTCCTGACGAACAGGATGTGCATCATTTTCTTGAAAGAAATCCGGTCATTCTGGAGGGGTTGGTGCAACTGATGCTGGGAGCTCCGAATCATATTTACCATGGCGGCCTGCTCCACACCAGTGTGCGTTATTTCGATCCCATGAATAAAAGGCCGGGCATACCTCAGGATGTGGCAGCTTTGGTTGACAAAATAACTCCTCATAGTATCTCGGTTAAGCTCGTGAACCTGCATCCTACCGAGTCTCGTAAGGTTATCATTCAGGGAGGTATGTTTGGAGAACATCAGATTAACAGGGTGCGGCAGGTTGTGGATTATCCTTATCAGTTTTATACGATTGACCACCACCATTTTGAAGTAGAGTTAGCACCCGGGG
The DNA here is from genome assembly GCA_020436835.1 of Saprospiraceae bacterium. Lineage (GTDB taxonomy): Bacteria > Bacteroidota > Bacteroidia > Chitinophagales > Saprospiraceae > JABDMH01. The sequence continues at coordinate 16,077 of JAGQWZ010000213.1, forward strand.
CGGTCGGTCAGTTGGAATTAGATATAGAACGATTCGCAAATGATCCCTCTTATGAATTTCCCTGGCACTGATTTAATGGGTTCGTCTACTAGTTAAGCAACAAAGAGCTATCTTAAGGAGCTATTTGCCACTACATCTAGTAGAGATCAAAACGAAAAACGAAGCGCGAAATGCAAAAGAATAAAGTCTTTGGCTGGTCTATTGCCGTGGCACTGGCCGGTTTCCTGTTTGGATTTGATACTATCGTCATTTCCGGAGCAGATCAACCAATTCAGCGGTTGTGGGATATGAGTCCTCTCTTCCACGGGGTCTTCATCATGTCAATGGCGTTGTGGGGTACGGTGATAGGAGCCTTGTTCGGAGGCATTCCCTGTGATCGCTACGGCAGGAAGAAAACCCTTTTCTGGATTGGAATTCTTTACCTGATCTCGGCCGTGGGTTCGGGCATTGCCTGGAGTCCTGCTTCATTCTCTTTTTTCCGCTTTATTGGGGGGTTGGGCGTAGGAGCCTCCTCGGTGGCTGCACCCACCTATATTGCTGAGATCTCGTCACCGGCCAACCGGGGCAAACTGGTTGCACTCTATCAATTCAATATCGTATTCGGAATTCTTGTCGCCTTTTTCTCAAATTACTTTATCGGAAGGGTCGTTGAAAACGAAGCCTGGCGCTGGATGCTAGGGGTCGAGGCAATACCAGCGGCCATCTATTCTCTTTGGGTTCTTACCGTGCCGGATAGTCCGAGGTGGTTACTGCTCAAGGCCAATCAGGAAGCTGCGGCGAAAGGTGTTTTGCAACACATGTACGATACCATGGAACAGGTAAATAAAGTGGTGCATGAAATCACCCATTCGGTAGCTCACACCGTAAACAATTCACTGTTTCAGAAGAAATTTAATTATGCCTTGACATTGGCTTTTCTTATTGCCTTTTTCAATCAGCTCTCCGGGATCAATTTTGTCCTGTACTATGCCCCCAGATTGTTGGAAGCCGCCGGAATCGGTGCCGAAGATGCTCTTTTCCAGTCGACGAGTATTGGCATTGTGAATTTGATTTTCACCCTGGTTGGGATGTATCTCATTGACCGGATGGGCCGTCGAACCTTGATTATTATCGGCTCTATCGGATATATTGTTAGCCTGAGCGTGGTATCCTGGGCTTATGCAACCGGAGCGGATCAGATGATCATATTGACTTTTGTCCTTATGTTCATAGCTTCTCATGCCGTTGGGCAGGGAGCGGTTATCTGGGTTTTTATCTCCGAAATATTTCCCACCGATGTCCGGGCGAATGGCCAGGCCTGGGGATCGGGTACCCACTGGGTGTTTGCTGCACTTATTACTGCATTGACTCCTTTTTTCATCAGTCTGGTGGGGGACAATCCCTGGCCACTCTTTGCATTTTTTGCAGCTATGATGGTGCTGCAATTGCTTTTTGGCGTCTTTATGATGCCGGAAACCAAAGGAATCAGCCTCGAAGACCTGGAAAAGAAAATTGTGAAGATAGAGTGAACAACGATTATAGGCCGGGACTTAAATTGAGCACCCGGTCTCAAGTCTATTGAGATTTAATACAGACGCATACGATATTTAAGATGAAGTATTTATCAGGGCTCTTTTATTTTCTCCTATTATTTGTCGCCTGCAAAAGTGAGCCCGCTCCACAAACCGCAACGGCGCCTGAGGTCACCCCATACCGGGAGGTCCACCGTCCTCAATATCATTTTTCGCCTCCTGAAATGTGGATGAACGATCCTAACGGGATGGTTTATTATGAGGGAGAATATCATCTTTTCTACCAGTATTACCCGGATA
>JAGQWZ010000214.1 GCA_020436835.1 Saprospiraceae bacterium
CGATCCCACAGGTCATCTTCAACAGATCAAAGCCATTAACTACTTTAAAAAATTGAGTCTCTTTAGGATGATCCTGAACCTCGCTATGCATTCTAGCATAATACCCTCCGAATTTAAAGTAGGTGTTATCATAAGCACCTAAACGTATCTCCAGGCCAACAGTATTCCCCGTTTGACTCTTTTGCAGGATCGATTCATCATCTCTCAGAAAATCATTCCAGATCAACCCGGCCTTTACGACAACACCCCCTGATTGTGCACTCAGATCGTATTTCCAAAGTAAAAGACAAGGAAGCAGCAGGAAGAGATATTTCATTGAAGTACGGGCTATGAGAAAATTGGATAGGAGGGAAAAAAATAAGCGCCAGTTTCTAACGATCTGGCGCCCATTCACCCTTACAACAAAATTTGATTATGATGAGTCAGATTTAGAATCTAACTCGTTTTCAGTTCTAACTGTAAAAATGAAAGTTTTATGTCTTTTGCTCAACCCCATATTGATGGGGTACACTTAAAGCATTATAATACTATTTTTGACTGAAATAAAATGACACAGGATGTATCCTGACTTAAGTTACCTTCTGCATGATCTGATCGGGACACCCGTCGACAACGGTTTCTCGATTATCAAGACTTTCGGGTTTGTCCTGGCATTTGCCTTTCTCGCCGCCCGCTATGTATTTGGCAAGGAATTGCTTAGGATGGAAAAGATGGGATGGCTGAAACCCAGTAAGGAGCGAGTCAGGTTGGGTTATCCTGCCTCTGCTACAGAGGTAGTCATTAATGCAATAGTTGGATTCTTCATTGGTTTCAAAGTCGTCTACCTCATTGGACATCAACAGGAAATAGGATCGGACATACTGCCATTCATTGCCTCTACGGAGGGTAATTTATTAGGAGGAATTATTGGAGGGGGTCTATTTGGATTTCTCCAGTGGTATGGCAAGCAGCGGGAAAGGTTGCCGAAGCCAGTGACTAAGGATGTAGATGTTTATCCCCATCAACGTAAGACCGATATAACTATAAGATCTGCTATTTCGGGTATTCTTGGGGCTAAATTGTTCGCGATTTTTGAGAGCGCTGAAAATGTAAAAGCATTCTTTCAGGATCCAGTCGGCCAGTTTTTTTCTGGAAGCGGGCTTGCCATTTATGGAGGACTGATCGTGGCTTTCTTTTATATCCTCTGGTATGTCAGGAAAAAGGGAATGGATCCAATCCGGGTGATGGATGCTGCGGCTCCTGCAATGATTATGGGTTATGCTGTAGGTAGAATCGGGTGTCAATTGGCTGGAGATGGAGACTGGGGAATTGTGAATACAATGCCGGAACCCTCATGGTGGTTTTTACCGGATTGGATGTGGGCATATGATTTTCCCCGCAATGTCCTTAATCAAGGCATTCCAATTGAAGGTTGCGAAGGCCATTATTGCCGGAGATTGGCCAATCCTGTCTTTCCCACACCATTTTATGAAGTAATTGCCAGTTTGATCATTTTTTCCATTCTTTGGTCTCTGCGCAAGAGAATCCGGATTCCCGGAATGATTTTCTTTATCTACGTCACACTTAATGGTTTTGAGCGTTTTTGGATAGAGAAAATCAGAGTGAATGATGAAATCCCATTTATGGGAATGCATCCTTCACAAGCCGAGATCATCTCTTTTATCTTATTCTTTTTAGGGATCATCGGCTGTTGGGTAGTTTACAGGCGTTACCGTGAAATTAAAGCGCCGCAGTAATTCTTCGTATCACTGTCCAGGTCTCTTCCGCGGCTCGATCCCAGCTAAAAATTCGCGCACGCATAAGTCCCTTCTCAATCAGATTGGATGTAAGTTGTTTCTCAAATCTCACCCGAATCATTCCCTGCGCTATACTTTGAGGTTGGTCTGGATTCACCAGCAAACCTGCCTTACCCACGATCTCGGGCATTGATGAACGGTCAGAGGTAATTATGGGAATGCCGTTGGCCATTGCCTCGACGAGGGGTAAACCAAAGCCCTCGAAAAGAGAAACGTAAACCAGACCTAAGCTTCCTTTCATAGCTTTAAACATCTCCGGATCATCGAGATATCCGGTGAAAAGAATTGAATCACGGTAAGGATGTTGTTCGAATTGATCTTTGATTTGAGTTGTCTTCCATGCCATCCTACCCACGATTAAAAGGCAGGTATCATCGGAAACTTCGTTTTTGTAATGTGTAAAGGCCCTGAGCACATTAGACAGGTTTTTCCTGGGGTGAATGGATCCCAGAATGATGAAATATGGTCGATTTTCCAGGCTTATTCTCCATTTTTGAGAAGTGTTCTTAAGAATTTTGTTTTCGGATCGAACCCCATTATATATCACCGAAACCTTGCTTTCATAAGTGCTAAAGTGTTTGATGAGATCACTTCTAGTTGAGTTTGAAACGGTGATGATCCCTGTGGCTTTCTTTATGAACCGGGGTACGAAAAATCGGTAGTACCACCGCATCAGAAATCCCACCTGCTCCGGATAGTGTAGATAGGCGAGATCGTGGATCACCAAAAGGGTTTTAGAGATTTTACGGTTGAGGCTGCAAAATCCGTCCGGCGAGAAGAACAGATCGGCATGATGTCTTTGATAAGCTTGTGAAATTCCGATTTCAAACCACCATAGAAACAAAAGCGGATGCCGGGCGGGTGGTAGAATGTGATCATATTCTACATTGGGACCTAAATCCAGCTGCATGGAAGATTTCCGATCAACACAAACAATAAAATGATGTTCGGGGTGCAATGCAGCCAGACGCCTGGTGATCTCAAAGGTATACAGGCCAATACCCTCAAGTTTGCCTGGAATAAGGAAGCGGCCATTGACGAGAATTACCATAATCTTCTTGAAAAACTAATCTAAATAAACTCCCGCTTAAAGATATCATTAAGCAATGATTGGCTTGAATGAGAGACAATCAGTTTATGTGCAAGCTTTTTCTAATTTTGAAAAGTCATTAAATAATCACTGAAGTGCAAAAAACGGATATTCTAGTTATAGGAGCTGGGGTTGCTGGATTGACCTTTGCCATTAAAATGGCTGAAAAGAGATCTGATTTGCGGATTACCGTTATTACCAAATCGAAATTGGGCGAAACAAACACCAAATATGCTCAGGGGGGAGTAGCTGCTGTATGGAACCACGATGTAGATAACTATCAAAAACATATTGAAGACACTCTGGATGCCGGTGACGGACTTTGCAATAGGGCCATCGTGGAAATGGTAGTTAAAGAGGGACCGGAGATGGTAAAAGAACTAATATCATGGGGAACGAAATTTGACAAACATGACGGTAAGTACGATCTAGGTCGGGAGGGTGGTCATTCTGAAAATCGTATCCTGCACTATAAGGATTTGACTGGTTGGGAAATCCAACGAGCTTTACTGGCCCGGGCGCAGGAGTACTCAAATATTCACCTTTATGAAGAAATCTATGCCATTGACCTCATTACGCAGCATCATCTTGGGTATAGTGTAACCCGGGTTACTCCGGATATTACGGTCTATGGGGCTTATATTTTGGATAAAAGTAAGGACGAGATTGACAAAATTTTGGCCAGAGTTACAATTCTTGCCACAGGAGGGGCAGGACAGGTATATCGAAACACCACCAATCCTACGATTGCTACCGGCGATGGGATGGCTATGGTCTACCGGGCGAAAGGACGTCTTGAAAACATGGAGTTTGTACAATTTCATCCTACAGCCCTATTTAACCCCGGCCGGGAAAACCCGGACTTTTTAGTTTCTGAAGCAGTACGTGGAGAGGGTGGAATTCTTAAGACCCGGGACGGTAAAGAATTCATGCAGAAATATGATGACAGGAGGTCACTTGCACCAAGAGATATCGTAGCCCGGGCTATTGATAATGAAATGAAAATAAGGGGAGATGATTATGTGCTGTTGGATTGCAGACATCTGGACAAGGATGCTTTCATAGCTCATTTTCCGACCATTTATAATGAGTGTCTTTCTATCGGAATTGATCCTATGGTGAAAATGATTCCGGTCGTACCGGCATGTCACTATATGTGTGGTGGAATCAAAGTGGATGAGTTTGGCAGGACTTCAATTTTGAATCTCTTTGCTGCGGGAGAATGTACCTGCAGTGGTTTACACGGAGCTAACCGGCTTGCTTCAAACAGCTTGTTGGAAGGTTTGGTCTATGGGGACCGGATTGCCAAAGTGGTCCTGAACGAGATAGATATGGTTCCGTTCAAGGAAGGTATACCAAATTGGAATGCGGAAGGAACCACTGAACCAAAAGAAATGGTACTCATCACCCAAAGCTGGAAAGAATTGAAAGAAATTATGAGTAGCTATGTGGGAATAGTCCGGAATAATGTGCGACTAAAACGAGCGCTCGAGCACCCGCTCCTCACGTCCAAGCGAGCGGGAAGCGAGGAGGGCTCTCCGCGCTTCATCGCGTAGCTGTGTGCGCCGCGCAGTCGCCAGCGGCTCCAATTCGTCGGGGAACACCTTGCA
>JAGQWZ010000215.1 GCA_020436835.1 Saprospiraceae bacterium
CGATTTCTCCGGAGCAAAGCAATAATTACAATCTGGGATTTATTTTCAATAACCGGAATACGGAACATTCCTGGATCCTTTCCCTAAATACTTTTATCCGTGACGCCAAAGATTTTATTATTCCGGTAGTACAGGGAATTAAAGTCAATCACATGAATAATGGCCAGGTACTTTCCAAGGGAATAGATCTGGGCCTGGGATATACCTATCGTAATAAATGGGTTCTGGCCATTAACGGGACTTACCTGGATTTACGGGATAACAACCCCTGGCGTAATGGTCAGGTAGGAGTAGAAAACACTTTGTATAAAGTCAGATTGCCTAACATACCCTACCTCTTTGGCAATATGAGCCTTTCTTACCGTAGCGAAAGCCTGTTCATTAGTCATGATCAATATTCCATATCGATCAGCCAGAACTACGTGCATGATTTCTTTTTCCGCTGGGAAAATCTGGCAAGTCAGGATAAAGGCGTAGTCCCCAGCCAATTTACCACCAACCTCGAATTTGTCTATTCCTACCTGGAAGAGAAATATAATTTATCATTTGCCATTGTGAATCTCTGGGATACCGAAGTGTACGATAATTTCCAACAATTGAGACCCGGAAGAAACTACAATTTAAAACTGAGATATTTCATCAATAAATAAGAATAAAAAATGGATACTAATAAAACCCTTTTATTATTTACAGTTGCCTTACTATTTATTTTTTCTGCCTGTTCAAAAGAGAATGGAGGAGGCGGCACTCCGGATCCTCAGCCGCAGGAAGAAACCTATTATTTCCTGGGTATCGAAGCAGCCACTGATCCAAGTACGGATGTGCTAAGCCCGGTTAATACGCTTGATCAGGGCACCGTATCTCCCATCAATAACGGATTTGAACAACCGGCGTGGATGACTTTTCTACAGGGAAAGGATCAGATCATTGTGGGAGGATATACATCCGCTCCGGAATTTATCAGCTACGAAATGGTCGATGGACAATTGACCAAGGGTGGAAGCTTTTTTACTGATCTCACCATCTATGCCTTCGGTTTGGTCGATGACGAAAAAATGATCATGGTCGGGTCTGCCCGAGAAGGTCTGCCCGAAAAGAAAATATATCTGGTCAATACAAAAAGCATGTCCATTGAAAAGACAATTAACTCCGATTTTGGAAATGATCCGGTGGACAGCCTGTTAGCGTTTCCGGTGGATGTGGCAGTGAGAGGTGACAAAGTATTTATTGCTTATTATCACATCCATGCTTCGGGAAGTTTTAGTACACCAAAATCAAATCAGGCACACGTGGCCGTATTCAGTTACCCCGAGCTTAGTCTGGAGAAAATTATTTCTGATGACCGGGCACCGAACATAGGAAGATACTATACCACTAATGCACTGGAAATGGATGAGGATGGAAATATTTACAGTTATTCTCCATCATCCCTGGCTTGTGGTTACGCTCCGGTACCTGAGGGAAATTCTGCCATTTTGCGAATAAAAAACGGAGACTCTGAATTTGACCCTTCATTTTATATCGATTTTGAGACAGTCAGTGGAGGATACAAAATAAATGACCTTTACTACGTCGCCGATGGAAAAGCCGTAGTCAGGGTACTCAAGGAAGATGAAACTAACGAGGATTTTCTTTGGGCTACCTATTCCCCGGTATCGGAATTACCCTTGCTTGAAACTGGTATCATTGACCTGAATACACAAACATTTACTCTGTTAGAAAATGTACCCACAGCCGGTGGTGGATGGAACAGTGCCACGCTGGTGGAAGGCAAGAAATTGTATCTGGGAGTCAGCAACAGCACCTACGCCGGAATCTATATCATCAATGTGGAAACAGGTACCGCCTCAGAAGGGGTCAAAGTGGATGGAAATTATGCCAAAGGTATTCTATCCCTCAGTGAATAGAAGAGGGAATCCAGGAAATCTTATTATCGATTAAAAACCTAAAAATGTACAGATCACTATTTACTACTATCGTATTACTATGTGCATCGATTAGTGCATCAGCACACCATCTTTGGATCGATACTTCTCCCCATGGAATAGTAGGTCAGGAACAGGAAATTCGGGTTTACTTTGGAGAGTATACTTATGGATTATTCGAGAAAGTGGATGGAGAAGCTTTTGGCAAGGTTAAGGAATTCCGTCTTTGGCTCATTGATGTTAAGGGTGAAAAGACGGAATTATCCTTCAGCCACAAACAGGAGTTCTTCTTGGCCAACTTCACTCCCGGTCAGGAAGGCACCTACCTGGTAATCCTGGACAATGACAACATAGACGTCATTGACTATACCCAATATGATTTTGGCATCTTTAAGACCCACTATCATTCTGTGGCGCGGGTTCAGGTGGGGGATAAAGTGAATAGCACCGGAATATATAACCCGTCCGGAATCACCTTAAAAAATCTTTCAGAAAAAGAAAATGAGGTCCGTTTACAGGTCTATTATCTAAACGAGATATTACCAGATCATGAAGTAAATGTATTTATAACGGATCAATGGTCCAAACAGCTTTACACCGATGAAGAAGGTATAGTCTCTTTTAATTTACCCTGGACAGATACGCAATATATTGTCGAGATCACCAAGAAGGAGGAGGTACCCGGTACTTTTCGTGGCAAATCATATGAATTCATATGGCATTGCGTCACGCATTATCTGGCCCTCTAACCGGACTCAATTGATATCTGTGATCTCCATATTGACTTTTACAGGAGTATACCTTTGGTACTCAACCACTAAGCGCATCAATATCAGGTCTGAATTTGGCAATGAATTCTGGTCTCAGAAGAACCCCCTACTTTCGAAGACTATCGGATGCCTTATGTTTTTCCTGGCGGGTTGGATTGCAGTAGACAATCTGGGAATTGGCGCCGGGACACTTTGCCTGCTGATCATCGCAATTAATATTATTAGTCTTGTGATACTATGCGCTCCATTGGGATTACTAAATCGATACAGCTTCATCGCACTAGCTAGCACCGCCATTATTATTGAAATTTTTATTTCATAAAAATGCCAGCCAATCCAAAATATCTCACCCAATCCACATCCCAGAGGGTCGCCAAGATTTCTGCAGGTTTAGTTGGAGGGTATCTTGTAAGCATAACCCTGCACATAGCTTCTGCCGCCTGGTTTGATAAATCTATCGTCATTATCACCGGTTCCTTTTCCATTTTCCTGCTATGGACAGGCTTATTCATTATTTCCTTCCTTTCTCATAATGGCTGGAAAATTTGGGGCATCTATCTTTCCCTGTCCCTGGCTTTCGCTCTGATGGGATATTATGGCAACCTAACCCCTCTATAAAAGTGAATAGGTGAATAAGAGGCATTATAATATTTTATATCATATTCATACGGTGAGCGGTATTGTCATCAGCGCTGCTTTATTTGTCATTTTCTTTACCGGCTCTTTTTCATTTTTTCGTGATGAGATCATCAATTGGGAGCGTGGCCACCAATTGCAGGTCATGGACCAGATCGGAATTAATGCTGATACGGTCATGGCCACCCTGAGCAAGGACTACAATCTATATGGCAGAGATATCAATTTACGCCACTATTATAACGAAAGAAGGGTTGCTGTGAGCCTGGGTGGATCAAGCGATACCACGACGGTCACCGAAGATCGAACCGGTGCTTTCTTTTACCTGGATACAGAGGATAAGTCTGCTAGCACCTACGCTGATTCCTATACACTGGGAGAGTTCCTGTACCGGCTCCATTTCTTTGCTCAGATACCTTATCCCGCAGGATACTATCTCTCCGGTTTCGTAGCCTTCTTTTTTCTCATTGCCATTATCACCGGAATCATTGTACACTGGAATAAGATTATTTCCAATTTCTATGTGTTTCGTCCCTGGTCCAAATTAAAAACTTTATGGACCGATGCACATACCAGCCTGGGAGTCATCGGTTTTCCCTTCCAGTTCGTCTATGCCTTGACCGGAGCATTTTTTATGCTGAAAGCGATTTTGGTTGCACCCTTTGTATTTTCGCTCTATCAGGGCAATGAGGAAAAATTTTACGAAGACCTGGAATACCGGATTCCACTACCAGGTTTGAGCTATCACCGGCTGGAATCTGTACCTGCTTTATCGGGCTTTGTCGACAAAACTGAAGACCGCTGGCCCGGATTTAAGATCACGGAGCTGGATATCACCAACTATGGAGATAAGAACATGCATCTGACCATATCGGGCCAAATAGCGGCTTCTAAAAAGTTTAATGGCCTGGGAAAGATCACTTATCGGGTGCGTGATCAACATGTGATCTCAGATCGAAATCCCCTGACCAATCAGAGCTACCTGGATGGAATAAAAAATATACTATACCGGCTCCATTTTGGAGATTATGCTGGTGTAGGTCTCAGAATTGTAAGTTTTTTATTCGGCATCATTTCGTGTTTTGTTATCCTTTCGGGCGTAATGATCTGGCTGGTAGCTCGAAATAGAGCGAATATTCCCCCGAAGCGGCGTCGTTTTAATGAATATGTGGCAATTTCATATCTGTCCATTTGCCTGAGCCTATATCCCATCATCGCCCTGGCTTTCATATTGGTCAAATTTTATCATCCAGCGGGTATGTCCTTTCTCTACCGCACTTTTTTTATTTCCTGGCTCCTGCTTTGTCTCTTTTTCATAATAAAGCGAGACAACAATTTCACTCTTCGCTGGTCTTTGATCCTGAGCACTTTTTTTGGATTGTCTATCCCTTTGATAAATGGCTCGCTTACGGGCAGTTGGTTCTGGAATGGCAGCACACCTTTGGTAAGTCCTGTGCAATTAGTGGATATTTTGTGGCTTCTTCTGGCAATTGCAAATCTTATAGTACTAGACCGTCTGAAGGTGCCATCGAAAAGAGGTAAGGAATATAGATACGGCTGATCTTAATTCCGAAACCAGTTAGAGCAAAAACTTGCCATCCGGCTATAATTAATGTGTACCTGTAAATTTCAGCTTCAGACTGCATACCAGTTGGATTATATTAGAATAATATGTAAATTAAGGAAGGAAAAGAAATAACGGACCTGCCTGTAGGCAGAAAGAGTGAACCCGTTAAGACCTATCTTACGGATTTTGTGTTTGAGCTGCTTTTGATACCGATCAAAGCAGCTTTTTTATTGTGACTTTTTCCGGCATCGGGATCCTTTGACAGCGATCCGTTGGAATCGTGACGATGATAAACGGCAGGAAAAACAAAGCCCCTTGACCATAGCTTCGATGACCCGTTCAGCTAAGCCCTCATTAAAGAATAGCTGCATTAGAAGGATAAGTTCAGGGTATCTTCTGCTGCTATCAATCCGACTAAAAAGTACTGCATCAAAAAATAAATCTTGCAGTATCCGGATAAAATCTTACCTTTGCACCTTGTTTACACAAAATCCGTCACACTTAAACCGAGTATAGATAGGACCTTCACTGGTCCTATTTTACTTTTAGAACCAGCCCTCCTTTCAACACACTTCAAATAACAGTCTGGTAGATTATTTTGGTCCTGTCAGTGAATTACTGGAAATCAACTCTTTATAATAAGCTATTTATTAAATATTTAAATCGCCAATATTTACTGTTGCACAAACGGATTGTTATTTCTACTTTTGAGTAGGTTCTTTGGGAAATTTTATGTTTTTAATAATCACACGACATAGAAGTAACAAAGAGCTGAAAAGCCAACCGATCATAGCGGCTGCTTTTCGACATCACATCTGAAATACTGCTGGTAGACGTATGTTTACCATTATACAACAACCAACAACTTAAGATTCGTAAGAACGATTCTATCTAGAGACTAAAAAGAATTCAATAGTGTATTATTTGAGAATTTAAATAGTAGTTTGGTTTTTGTATTGTAAATGGACCCGAGTGATACCAATGGTTTAATGTCGTATAAGACTTACAAAGCAACGACATTGTAATGCACGGACATAGCACTTAACTATGGAGCGATCATCATCCAACAGTAAATAGCAGACTACTCAAAACTATACTGTTTATATTTTATTACTAACGACTGAAAGTTGGGATGAGGTTTGTTTACCTCAACTCAGGCAATAAAGAATTTCATTTTCCAAGATCATTCTTTTTTCTATTAAAAGAATAAAATCATGTCTTATGAAAAATGTAGTTATCCAGTATTTGACCTTTATTAGGGTTTCAGTGTGATGGTGGGCCACAGCTAGGTTGTCTGTGGCCCACTTATGATATTTTAACCTAAAAAATATATATCTAAATTAAGAAAAACGGATCAATATAGTGAGATGCAGGACTGTAGCCTTTTCAGCTATGGTCCGCACCACTAATTTGCTAAAATAAAAACGGGAATAAAAATAAGTTGACTACTGATCACTTTTTATGATCAATTCTTCAACCAAAGCCAACGGTATTTTCCGGCTCTTGATGTTAATTGATCCTGAAACCATCAAAGATACTTTCTTACGGATTTTGTGTTTGAGCTGCCTTGATAATGATCAGGGTGGCTTTTTTAATAGTCATAATCTAAAGGCCGTAGAATATACACCCGCAGAAAAAACCGACCGTACTTTAGCCCTGATATATCTCTATTTAAACATGAAGAAAACTGTGACCAGGTATCCGACTCCCAATATCATGGACATGAAAAATGTGATTGAAATTGTGGCAAAGGTTTAATACCAGTCCATCAGAAAATATAATTTCTCACCCAATCACCATTCTGACTTTCAACTTAAAAAACAATTCGTTTATCTTCCGATGGTTTTATGCCTCCAGATCGCAAGGATATGGGTTACCGCATGAAATTCTTCCGGATTGTGGACCGGTAGCATTTGATGTACTTTCCGGGCAAAAGCGAAATCGTCAATAAGTCCTTTGTCATTAAGATCTTTCGGTAAGAAGGTCTCATCAAACCCTCCACAATTGGTGAGCGCACTCACTGCAAAATCGCGGTCGAGCAAGTCATACCCGATAAAATCAAAATCATCGGAAGCAACAAGTCCGCAATCCTCATACGGATTCACTACTACTCTTAACAGGTTAAACG
>JAGQWZ010000216.1 GCA_020436835.1 Saprospiraceae bacterium
GTATATTAAAGTGTGGTTTATGAGTGTAAGTTCGGTGGTGGGACGCAAAGGGTAGCCGTGTAGATCTATGAGATTGGCGTATCTTCAAATTGATTTTACGCTTTAGGAGCTCCATAAGTTCAATGTCCTGCCGTAGCTGTGACTGAAAAATCGGAGTTACTTTCGTAAATCGGGCAAGCGTGGAATCACCAGGATTTTTTGCACCAATGAGTAAGAGAACCCTCTGAAAGACCTCTGGATCATAAATCACCATTTCATCGGGATATCTCAAGGCAAGATACAAGGTGGGCATATGATAGCCATCATGGAAATGATCATTTGCCTTTGGCCTTTTTTTCTGAACGAGTTCCAGCATCTGGTCGCAATGAAAATGAAACCTTTGGATGCGCATGGTCAGATCTTTTTGCCTGGAAAACAGGTCTTTAAACATTGATCGGACAAATTCACGATTTATCTCGATAAATTCCAGCATAACCGATTTGGCTGACTGATGATTTCCTCCCCACAGATTTCCGGAAATCGGATGATTCAACGCACGATCGTACATGACAGCGAAATCCAGTGTCTCAACATCCCATTCACGATGAAAGATCTCCTGACACTCCCATTTATAAGCGGAAGGGTAAGGATCTTTGCTAAGTTGATCTTCTTTGAAAAGGTCGCGGAAATAATGAAGACGTTCGATTTTCATCTGGCATGATTTGATGAGAGAGCTTACCCTCAAATTTACTCGTAAAGAAAATAATGTTTTTCAAAATTGAAGGTCAATTGGATTTGAATATGTCAAGCTATAAACTGGTGGGATATGTTCCTGGTGCTGGATCAGGCAACGCTTTTTGGAGATTAAAAAATGAGATGAGCTATTTCAAGGAGATAATTAGCGTTTCCGATCAAAAAAGATGAGGAGCGCCATGTTGGTTAAAGGATCTTTTTTATCGAATATGATTAGGTAATCTCCAGCTGATACTATGGATGATGAAGTCGTTGAATGTTGGCAGCGAAGAATCTGAATGGCATACATTTATCACATCTGCATCTGTCTTCATTACTTACTTTTCTCCCACTGCTCAAGACCAAATCAGATCACAATTTGGTAGGATCGATTTCCAGATATTTAATTGATTTTTGTCCTTCTGCCGGTTGAAAAGAGTAAGTTAAATGCAGATGGTGGTCACCACTCTGAATAAGGCAGGGATAGGAGAAGCGACCGGTTTTCTGTTTATCATTTTCGAGGATCTTTTTTTTAGACCAGGTTTGACCTTCATCGTTTGATAGCCAAAGCATCAATTGATACCGGCCGTCGTCAATCATATTTCCTGCCAATGCCCACCGCCCATCATCCAACCGCAGTGAAGTGACACTGGCAGTGTTAGGAATGTCAGACTTGGTGGCTGGCGACCATGACTTTCCATTATCCTCTGAATGACTGATCTGAACCCGCGATGGTGCATCTCCACTATCACGCATGAAGGCAGTGATCCGGCCATTCTTTTCCAGGATAAGAGAAGGTTGGATCGGACCTCTTCCTACTATGGGATTACTGGGTTGCCAGGTCTGTCCCTGATCGTCAGATATGGCTACCAGTGAAAGATTTAAACCATCTGAATACAAAGGCAGTAGGATTCGACCCTCAGGCAAAACAAGTGGGGGTATCCTGGTCATCCATCCTAAACTTCTGAAGGTGGGATTTTCGCTGGCTAATTTGATTTGCCGGTCATAGGGAAGCGCGTACTCTGCCCACCCCCGGCCAAGTTCCGGTAATTGATCCAATTTCGTGGCCACTTCCAGCGCAAATTCTTCATCCGGTTTGAGCAGAATATTGTCCTGCCATTCCCATCTGGGAGCTCCCTGGTTTAAATATTCGGTAGACGTGCGTACTCGAAGAATCGAATTTTCCCATTTATTTGCTTGTACAGCTATCCAGACCAGGAACAATTTCTTTTCCTGATTAAGAAACAATACCGGATTGCAGTCTGGCAAATCAGGAGTATCGGCCAGATCAAAAGGAGATGACCAGGATGTACTGCCACGGCTCCTTCTGGCTCCCCGGATCAAGACATCATCTGCTCTGCGTTCTCCGCTTCCCTCAAACCAGGCAGCCAATAAATCACCATTTGGTAAACTCACGATGGCACTCGCATGTACATGCTTGGATTGCAAAGGAAACAGCAATTCCTCTTTCAGGATAAATGAGTTTTCCTGGGCAGTCAGATTACCTAATGTGAATAAGATGAAGATCTGAAATAGAGTGACATTACTTGAGGTCATTGACATAACTGATGTTTTTCCAATTCGCTATTCCCGGGGTAATTTTCAAAGTTAGTTTAGACGTCGCTTAATTTCTATCAGGAAACGGAAAATATCTGCCTGCACGCATTTCAACCCTTTTGGGAGCATATTGAAGGCTAATTTAAATGCCCGGACTATTGCGAAATACCTGTTTAGACTGGAGCTGCAACAACGAAGTACAGGGCAGGAGACTGTCTCGGGGCTGATCTTTGCCGGTTCTGTTTTTCCAGTACAATAATTGGGTTGATTTGATAATTACTTGTATTATTGACAATCATCTGTTTCATCTTTAGTTATCGTGGACAGGTGCAGATCAATCTCTACTTCATCAACTGCTGATTTTTTTTCGATCTAAATGCATTATTCCAAGGTCTGATATGAATAACATTAATCGTAGATTCTGGACGCTGGTTTGCCTTTCTTTTCCTTTGTTTTTTTCCTGTAAGACACTCCCGGAATCCGGACCCACTCGCGGACATTCGCATAAACATGATCTTTACAGTCTGTACGGTGAAGTGATTCCTACGGCTATCCCGGATCAAATAATTCTTAATTTGACCGAAAACCCGCTGACGGAGGTGGCAGTTAACTGGAGGACAGATATGTCGGTCAAACAAGGGGAAGTTCATCTGGCCAAAGCAACGGATGGTCCTGAGTTTCGCGAACAGTTTCGCACGATAATGGCTAAAACGAGCAGTTTTCATAATCAATTCAATAATGAACCGGAGATCGCTGCCCATTATCATAGTGCGATTCTGGACAGTATGCTGCCAGGTGAACTCTATGTTTATCAGGTAGGTTTTGACACGATCTGGAGTGAGTGGTTTCAAATAGAAATGCCAAAAGAAGATAAACTTTCTTTTATTTATTTTGGAGATGCCCAAAATGATGTCAAATCAATGTGGTCCAGGGTCATACGCCAGGCCTATGCTAAAGAGCCATCCGTTAATTTCATGTTGCATGCCGGTGATTTAATTAATCGTTATGAACGTGACCTGGAATGGACAGAGTGGTTTCATGCCGGAGGATTTATTCACGCTACGGTGCCCAGTATAATGACTCCAGGCAATCATGAATATGGGGAGGAAATGGACTTGTCTCCACAATGGAAGTCACAATTTAATTTGCCGGAAAATGGCCCTGAAGGGCTGGAAGAAACTTGCTATGCGATAAATTACCCTTTGGCCAAGGTGATTTCCCTGGATGCTGAGCAAATTGATGAATCTGAAACATTCCGGGACGCTCAAAAGATCTGGCTTGATTCCGTCTTGAGCAATAACCATTCCCCCTGGGTTATACTTACACTTCATTATCCCTTTTTCTCTACTAAACCGCAAAGGGACAATAAGGAATTAAGACAGCACTTTAAACCAATACTTGATAAATATGGGGTGGATCTTGTGTTGCAGGGGCATGATCATGCCTATGGTCGGGGCACGGTAAACAACATGAGTGAAGGTACCAATGTCTATGATCAACATGGTGGCACCGTCTACGTGGTATCCGTCAGTGGGCCAAAGATGTATAACATTAGCAGTGACCCCTGGATGGACCGCAGGGCAACCAATACCCAGCTTTTTCAAATAATTTCCCTGGATCGGAATCGGCTTGATTACAAGGCATATACGGCAACCGGTAAATTATACGATGCTTTTTCAATTAAAAAATCCGCATCGGGAAAAAATCAGATGATCAGTAAAGTTCCTGGGACACCGGAGCATGTTCCCTGGGTGAAATAAACCAATTACTAAAAAATTGGGTGCCGGGTTTTACACTTCTCATTGATTTCCTGCGAATAGTCGAATAAAGCCAACGAATTCTAGTTGGTCGCTTTTGCTATGGTCAAAAGATCGAATCTTTGAAGGGTAGTTAATTTAAAAAGAAATCAAAAAGTAAAACTGCCCTATGAAAAAATCACTCCTTATTCTGGTTAAGTTGCTTTTCTTAATTGTAAAGTCGACCACGGCACAGCCGGATGATTTTCCTGTTCAAACCGAATCGCCTTATTTTTTAATTCAAAAGGAAGGAATAAATACCGAACAATTTCCTTTGCTTTCCACAAAGGTTAAGGTTGATATTGTTGGTCCAATTGCCGACGTAGTGATTGAGCAGACCTATAAAAATAATAGCAAAGATCCCATCGAAGCTACCTATGTTTTTCCTGCGTCTACCAGAGCAGCGGTCTATGATCTGAAAATGATCATAGGTAACCGGATAGTCCAGGCTCAGATAAAGGAAAAAGAGGAAGCCCGTAAAGATTATTTGAAAGCAAAAGAAGAGGGAAAAAGGGCAACATTATTGGAGCAATACCGGCCCAATGTATTTCAAATGAACGTGCTGAATATCATGCCCGGAGATCTTATTAAGGTGGTACTCCGCTATAATGAATTTATTATTCCGGAGAGTCAGGAGTATACGTATGTTTTTCCGACAGTGGTGGGACCCCGGTTTGTCAGTGAAAAAAATAGAAATGCCAGTGAATCTTTTGCGGCAAATCCCTACCTGCACCAGGAGGAACGATCTCCTTATATATTCGATATTAAGGTGGATGTGGATCTCCCGGTGGCTATTCACTCCATCTCAAGTTCCAGTCACCAATTGCAACTTAATTTTGAAAATAAATATAAAGCCTCAGCCCGGTTATCTCCGCAGGAGATCAATGGGGGTAACCGGGATTTTATTCTCACTTATAGCATGTCAGGAGAAGCAATTGACGGAGGCACTATTTTGTACGATCACGGGGATGAGCAGTTCTTTCTCACCATGATTGAACCACCTCGGAAAGGATCATTTTCAAAGGTCTTACCACGGGAATTCATTTTTGTCATAGACGTTTCAGGCTCCATGCATGGATTTCCTTTGGAGACGACAAAAGAACTAATTAAAAATTTAATTGCCCAGTTACAGCCGACCGACCTCTTTAACGTGCTTTTATTTGCTGGGGGTAATCAGGTTCTGGCTCCACATTCTTTACCAGCCACCAATGCAAATCTCACTAAAGCCATGTCTGTAATTAGTCGATTGGAAGGGAGTGGAAGCACCGAAATTATACCGGCATTTAAGGAGATTTATTCGTTGCCAAAAAGCCTTCCGGATCTATCCCGTTCGATCGTAGTGATCACTGATGGCTATGTTAGCGTAGAACCTGAAATCTTTGATCTCATTGGTGAGAATATCGATCAGGGAAATGTATTTGCCCTTGGAATAGGAAGTGGTGTGAATCGTTATCTGATCGAAGGCATTGCCCATGCCGGAAGGGGAGAAGCGATCATCGTAACCAAACCTGAAAGTGCCCGGGATGCTGCTGAGCGGTTTAGGAGCTATATCCAGTCTCCGGTTTTAACCAACATTGAAATTGATTTTTCCGGATTGCAGGTTTATGATTTAATACCGGACCGAATTCCTGATTTAATGGCAGAACGTCCGATCTATGTATTCGGAAAATATCGGGGAACACCCTCTGGGAGTATTTCCATTACTGGCGATATGGCTGACGGTAAATTCCATAAAAACTATCCCATCACTCGCAAGAGTGAAAATTCTAACCATGCCGCTCTCCGTTACCTGTGGGCAAGGGAAATGATTCGGGAGCATCACGATTTTTTGAAATTGACAGCAGATGAAAATCGAATATCAAAAGTCACGGCCCTGGGTTTGAAATATAATCTGCTTACTGATTATACTTCATTTATCGCCATTGATGAGGTCGAAAAGGTAAATACAGACGGTAGCATTACCAGGATCAAGCAACCCCTGCCTCTTCCTCAAAATGTTTCCAATTACGCGGTTGGTTTCGAAATGGGCGTAGAAGGTGTTTCCCACCAAAGTCAAACGGCTCATACTTTTGGAATAGCATTAAAATTGCAAAACATCAGTGATCCCGTTCGTCAACTTTCCCTGGAAAAGGCATTGACCAACGAAATTCAAAAATGGCCACCGGCAGAAATTGAAAAATACAAAGGAAAAATTATCAAGATCCTTTTCGGCAAAGAGTGGTCAGACCTTAAAGTAACCATCGACGGAGCGGACCTGCCTGATGTCCGGATTAAACAGATTATGTTGGTTTTGCTCAGCAATAAAGTAAGGTGCAAATCTGGAGACGTCCTTTTATTGGAACTGCAATCACTATCCCCTCTTAAATAATTACTGATTGATTAATCCACAAAGAGAGAAAATGAAGCTTATCCGCTCCGTGTACGTCGTGATTATCCTGACAGGTTTTGCTTGCCTTTACCGATTTCTTGAATGGGAGTCCCGCAGTCAAAAAGAGTTATGCAGAGTGCCGGGCAATCGACCTGCTATTACTTTTATTCTGGGTAGAGATAAAGAAGGAC
>JAGQWZ010000217.1 GCA_020436835.1 Saprospiraceae bacterium
AGGAATGCCTTTCCCGAAGAATATGAGAAGATCGGGTAGTTAATGGTCCGGGTTTATTCTAAATTAGCAGGCCTGGAAAATGTATGAGAAGATCGGTTTCAGGCGATCTGACGAGCTGGATTTTATGCAGGGCGAACTTCCAGTATATGGATTTCGCCTGGCGCTTTGAGTATTTCTTTTACGATTGTAGCCCTCGTATTGCTCAGGCACTTTTTATCAGTTCAATGGTCCGGCTGACTTCCGTGTAAATGTGTAAAAAAGCAGCATCCCGGTTTGGCCAGAGTGGGACATAAGGTGGCCTTTTGGGAAGAGTAACCAAGCCTTTCATAAAGGTATCATCCAGTGGTACTTCCGAAAGCAGTACCGGAATAATGCGTTTCTTTTGATCCCTAGCTGATTCGGCTCGTTCTATATTAGTGGCCAGAAACATAGGCGTGATCAGGCACATAACCAGATCGGAAGCAGCGAGTTCAGCATCGATTGTCTCATCAACGTCAGCCGAAATCTGATCTCCTGCAGCGACGCGATGCATATCAAAAATTTCGATCTCGCCTTTTCGCTCTTTGATCTTAAAATAAACTTTGAGCTGGTCGGCCATTTCCTGGGCGGATTCATCATACATCCAGAAAATACGGACCGGGCCGTTTTTTTCCATGCGTCCATCTTTTTTTGGCAGCTCTTTCTCCTGATCCTCTTCCAATTTGCCGGCAGCAGATAAGTAATCCATTATGGTGGCAAAAAGCGTTCCTTTATTGAGGTCCTTTTTTCCCACGGCGGAGCGATGCAGCCCAATTACTCTCCAATCTGCATTAAAGACCGGTGATCCACTCGATCCGGCATCCGTATCGGTTGTATAAAAGATAAATTTTCCGTCATCGCTGATCCCTTTGATATGATTATCGCGGAAGGACACCTGCTGCACCTCTCCCTTGGGATGTTGAATGATGGGTACGTCATCATTGAGCTGCACCTGATATTCACTGTCGGTATCAAGATGGCCCCATTGTTCCAGAGGGTTATTGGGATCGTCTTCTACTTTTACCCGGGCAAAATCCAGAACGGAATCACCGACCCAGCTTTCTGCTTTCAATCGATAGGAAGAGATTTTACTCTTTTCACTCACATAATTGAATTCTACAACAGCATAACGCGCTTCCTCGACTTTACCCAAAATATGGTGATTGGTGAATACGAAACCTCCTTCCATGAGAAAGCCGGTTCCTTTCCAGCTTTTACCACTGGGCAAGGTCACCACTATTCTACAAACGCTCTTGGCGGCATCGGCCATTTTGGTGATCCATTCCGTTCGGGTGAACGTACTTTTGCCGATTATCTTTTCAAATTCCTCGCTATCCTCGATGCTAGCCGTCAAGGCGTCACTTTTGGCGGGAGTTGCTTTCGAAGTTGAGCTTGTAGTAGCCTCATCAGCTTCTCGTAGCAGATTCAGCAGGGCATTGACGATTTTATTTCGTTCTACGGTGTAGTCGGAATTGAGGAGAATGCTCATGCGGTTGTCACTCTCATTGCGTGACCACCTGCTTTTTAAATTGATGAGTTGTGTATAAAGATTACCCGACAGTCTATCCTGCAATTTTGTGAAAGACTCTTCAATTCGGCTATTGCCGATCATATCGGCAAATTCATTAAATAGGTTCGGCATTGAAATGCAATGGGATTTAGATCAATAAAAGGCTTTAAAGATAAAACTTCCCGCAGAATTATTTTTTGCCGATGAATAGAAAATAGTCCCAAACGCCGAGATAAGCTGATTTTATCAATTGCAGATCGGGCTGGAAATGGTCTTGTAGAACCGGAAGGATATGTCCATCCATGCGGACGTGATGGTTGCTCATATGTGTCCGGAACCAGGAAAATTGGGAGTTGTGAAAATCCGTAACTGCAATGTATCCCCCCGGAGCAAGATCCCGACCGGCCTGTTGGATCAACTGTTCCCATTGCGGAT
>JAGQWZ010000218.1 GCA_020436835.1 Saprospiraceae bacterium
GAGAGTATACCGGATTTCTGGATGGGTTTCACCTGAAGCTTTTCTTCGGTTTAGGTAAACTTCTTCCCATCTGGATTGTAACCCATGTAGTGGGATTGGGAATCGAATTTTACTATGCCTACAAGAAAGGACATGGTATTGAAGAAGGTTTTCTGGTCTCCGGAGCTTTGATTCCTTTGATTATGCCTCCGGATCTGCCGATCTGGATACTGGTGCTAGCCGTAGCATTTGCGGTGTGGATTGGTAAAGAGGCATTCGGAGGAACCGGAATGAATATCTGGAATATAGCCCTGCTTGCCCGGGTCTTTGTCTTTTTTGCATATCCGACTACAATCTCCGGTGATGAGGTTTGGGTATCGGGCATTGCTTCCACTCAGGCGGGTTCTGCGGTGGAATATGGCATTTGGCATGACGCATGCAACTGGCTATTTGGCTTATTTGGTGCAGATACCTTTAACGATGCAGCAAAAGTGGTGGACGGATATACCGGTGCGACACCTCTCATTCTGGCCTATCAGGGCGGATGGGACGCCGTGACAAAGGTGTACTCCGACAGTCAGATGTGGTGGGGCTCCATTCCCGGATCCATTGGGGAAACTTCGAAGCCTCTAATTATTTTAGGAGCAATTTTCCTGATCGTGACGGGGATTGCAAGTTGGCGAATTATGGTCAGTATGGTGTTTGGGGCAGTAGTGATGTCGTTATTGTTAAATGCTTGGAATGCGACCCCATTCATGTCGGTACCGTGGTACTACCAGTTTTATATGGGTAGTTTCTTCTTTGCCATGGCTTTCATGGCGACAGATCCGGTCACGGCAGCTTCGACCAACCGGGGTAAATGGATTTATGGATTCCTGATTGGATTTATTGGAATCATAATCCGGGTACTCAATCCGGCTTATCCGGAAGGGTGGATGTTAGCAATTTTACTGCTTAATACTTTTGCACCGCTAATTGATCATTTTGTAATTCAAAGTAATATCACTAAACGCTTAAAACGTGCATAGTACAAGATATATCATAACCTTTGTGGCTATTTTGACCATGGTTGTTGCCCTGGTATTATCCTTGCTGGCCACAGGTCTTAAACCGGTTCATGATCGAAATGAAGCGATCTACAACAAGAAAGCAATCCTTTCGGCAATCAATTCATATCTGGCAGAAAAGCCTTCGGCAATGAGTGCTGATCAGGTTCAGCAGATCTTTGATGATCAAATTACGCAAGCTGTTGTTGATATGAAAGGAAATGTGATCGATGGGATGAAAGCAGAGGACGTAGATATGGCTCAGGAACGTAAAAAACCGGAAGCGGACCGGAAACTACCGGTATATATTTATGATAGTCCGCAAGGTAAGGTGTATATCGTGAGTGTGAGGGGAAGCGGTCTTTGGGATGAGATCTGGGGTAGTCTGGCGTTGAAAGACGACTTCAGTACGGTCGTAGGAGCCACTTTTGACCACACAGGTGAAACACCGGGTCTGGGTGCGGAGATCAAAGACAATCCCAAATTTGCTGAGCAGTTCATTGGTAAAGAGATTTATGACAACAGCGGTGACTATGTATCGATCGATGTTGTAAAAGGTGGAGTAAAAGAACCATCCCATCAGGTTGATGCAATCAGTGGGGCTACCATCACTTCCAATGGAGTGACAGAAATGTTGCACCGCGGATTGAAATATTATGAACCTTATTTTAAGAATCAGAAATAATCAGCAGAATAATTATGGCTGAAACAACGGTAAAATCACCGGTCGAAAAGGAAAAAGAACCTCTTTTCGGTCCGAAAGAAAAGAAATTAATCACCGACCCATTAAATGACAACAACCCGATCACGGTTCAGGTGTTAGGTATTTGTTCTGCACTTGCTGTGACTTCATTGGTTTATCCGTCCGTGATTATGGCCATCAGTGTGATATTTGTGACGGCCATGTCCAGCTTTTTCACCTCACTGTTAAGAAAAAATATTCCGAAACAGGTGCGGATGATAGTACAGTTAGTGATTATTGCAACGTTGGTGACTATCGTAGAGCAGACACTCAAAGCTTTGAATTTTGAGGTATATAAACAGCTTTCCGTCTTTATCGGATTGATTATTACCAACTGCATCGTCATGGGTCGTCTCGAAGCTTTTGCAATGGCCAACCGGCCCTGGCGCTCTTTGCTGGATGGGATCGGCAACGGACTGGGTTACGGTGCTATCTTGATCATTGTCGCTTTAATCCGCGAATTATTCGGCAAAGGCACGCTTTTCGCGGGAAGTCCTTTAGCCTGGCAAATTATCGGCCCTTCTTCTGATTACATGCTGGATACTACGGCAATCAGTTGGTTAGGATGGTATCAGAATAATAACCTGATGGTGTTATCCGGAGCGGCCATGTTTATCATCGGAATTCTGATCTGGATCCACCGGAGCTGGAATCCCAAATTAGTTGACGTTTCTTAAATCCTGGTTCAATGGAACTTATCAATATATTCATTAAGTCGGCATTTATCGAAAACCTGGTATTAACCTACTTTCTTGGTATGTGTTCATACCTTGCCGTCTCCAAAAGTGTCAAGACCGCTTTTGGTCTCGGCCTGGCGGTGATCTTCGTGCTCGGAATTACCATGCCGATCAACTGGCTGATTACCAATTTACTCCTGAGTGAAGATGGACTATTAGGCACTGATCTGACCTTCCTCAGACTGATTCTTTTTATCGCGGTTATTGCCTCAATGGTTCAGCTGGTAGAGATGGTCATTGAGAAATTCTCCCCATCTCTTTATAATTCACTGGGTATCTTTTTGCCGCTTATCACGGTCAACTGCGCCATTTTAGGAGGCTCTCTTTTTATGGTCTCGAAAGAATACAATTTCCCTGAATCAGTGGCATTTGGATTAGGAGGTGGATTCGGTTGGTTTCTCGCCATCATAGCGATTGCTGCCATCAGGGAAAAAATCAGATACTCCAATGTGCCCGCTCCTTTGAGAGGCCTGGGTATTGCATTTATTATCACCGGACTAATGGGCCTGGCATTTTTAAGTTTGTTGGGTATCGATCCGGCGGCATTTTAAAATTTAATATATACAAAGGACAATAGAATGATCTTACTCCTGTCTTTTATGCCAATTGTTTGGGCAATCGTTGTTTTTACGGCAATCATTTTAGCCCTGAGCTTAATGTTGATCGCTGCAAGAAACCGGTTGATTCCGCAGGGTGAAGTTAAAATCAGTATCAATGGTGATCCGGAAAATTCCCTTATGGTTTCTCCGGGAAGTTCATTGCTTTCAGCCCTTTCTGACAAGAATATTTTCCTTCCTTCAGCCTGTGGAGGTGGTGGAACCTGTGCGATGTGTGAATGTCATGTTGACAAAGGAGGAGGGGACGTCTTGCCAACGGAGCTGAATCACCTGAGCCGGAAAGAGGTCTCCGAACATAAGAGATTGGCCTGTCAGGTGAAGGTGAGAGAAGATATGGATATCAGAATTCCGGAAGAGATCTTCGGAATTAAAAAGTGGGAGTGTGAAGTGGTTTCCAATTATAACGTTGCCTCCTTTATCAAGGAATTTGTAGTGAGGCTGCCTGAGGGAGAGACCTTGGATTTTCAATCGGGAGGCTACGTGCAAATTGATGTACCGCAGATTGAGGTTGATTTCAAGGATTTCGATATCTCTGCATTACCTGATGATCCCGCCGGTCCGGATAAATTCAAATCAGAGTGGGATGACTATAACCTGTGGGAATTGAAGATGAAAAATGATGAACCACAGTTCAGAGCTTACTCGATGGCCAACCATCCCGCAGAAGGTAATATTGTCATGCTGAACATCCGGATCGCGACTCCTCCCTGGGACCGGAATGCCAATGGTGGCAAAGGAGGATGGATGAATGTAAATCCGGGGGTTTGTTCTTCTTACATCTTTTCCCTTAAGCCCGGAGATAAAGTGACTGTTTCCGGACCCTACGGTGAGTTTTTTATTAAGGATACCAAGAAGGAAATGCTATATATCGGAGGTGGAGCCGGAATGGCCCCTCTGAGGAGTCATTTGTTCCACTTGTTCCAGACAGAAAAGACCAAAGATCGCAAAGTAACCTACTGGTATGGTGGACGGTCTTCACGTGAGTTGTTCTATACGGATCAGTTCAGGGCAATTGAAAAAGAATTTCCAAATTTCAAGTATAACATCGCATTGTCTAATCCGCTCCCGGAGGACAATTGGGACGGATACACCGGATTTATCCATCAGGTAGTGCTTGATGAGTATCTGAGCAAGCATCCGGAACCGGAAGAGATCGAATACTATCTTTGTGGTCCTCCTTTGATGTTGCAGGCATGCTTAAAGATGTTTGATGACCTTGGAGTACCGGAAGAAAATATCGCTTTTGACGATTTCGGAAGTTAGGATTGTTCGTTTCTCAACGCCCTCATTCGGGGAACGGGTTTTATGAGCCGGTCCATCGGGGTTTTGTTAGATGAGCAGTTGTATACTATTCCATCACCCAGGTCAGAGATAAGCATCACAGGGTCAAGACCTTTTTTTAATATTTAAGATCCTATAGCGGGAGGTCTGCAGTGTGGATAAGTTTTGATCATTCTTTAGTATTAAGACTTTATCTTCGCGTCAATTTTTTGAGGTTTCTTTAATGGTATGATAAATCCCCCGAACAGATATCTGGTTACATCGGCATTGCCCTATGCTAATGGTCCTTTGCATATCGGGCATCTAGCTGGTGCCTATCTTCCGGCAGATGCATTTGTACGGTTTCTGAGGTTGTCTGGAAAGGATGTGGCCTATATAGGCGGATCGGATGAACATGGAGCTGCCATCAAGATCAAGGCGTTGAAGGAAGGCACCACTCCTCAAAAGATTGTGGATAAGTACCACAGTCTGATTAAAGAGACCTTCAAAGAGATCGGCATATCCTTCGATATCTACCATAGAACTACGGAACCGATTCATCATGAAACTTCACAGGATTTCTTCCTTACCCTGTACAAGAATGGAGCTTTTACGGAGTTGGAAAGCGAACAGTATTATGATGAAGATGCAGGTCAGTTCCTCGCCGACCGGTTTATCGTCGGTACCTGCCCCCGTTGCAATCATCCGGAAGCCTACGGTGACCAATGTGAGAATTGTGGATCGACCCTAAGTCCCACCGAACTGATAGATCCTAAATCTACGATTAGTGGAAGTACACCGGTACTGCGGAAAACTAAACACTGGTACCTTCCTCTGGAACAACATGAATCCTGGTTACGGACCTATATTACGGAGGGCAAGCTCGATGGAAAAGAGCATCATTATCCCGAGGAATGGAAAAAACACGTCGTAGGCCAGTGTAAATCCTGGCTGGATGCCGGATTGCAGCCCAGATCAATTACACGTGATCTGGATTGGGGAGTAGATGTTCCACAGGAAATTGAAGGTTCAAAAGGTAAAAAGCTGTACGTCTGGATGGATGCCCCCATCGGTTATGTGTCGGCCACCAAAGAGTGGGCTAAACAACATAATAAGGATTGGGAACTGTATTGGAAAGATGAGGAAAGTGCTCTGATCCATTTTATTGGGAAAGACAACATAGTTTTCCATTGCCTGATTTTTCCGGTCATCCTAAAGTCCTATGGAGGCTTTAATCTTCCGGTCAATGTGCCGGCAAATCAATTCGTCAACCTGGAGGGGCAAAAGGTCAGTACTTCAAAAGGCTGGGCCGTTTGGATCCATGAATATCTGAAGGACTTTCCTTCCAAGAAGGATGAATTGAGGTATTATGGCTTCAAAATCATGCCCGAATTAAAGGACAGTGATTTTACCTGGAAAGGTTTTCAGGAAGCGGTCAATAATGAACTGGTGAACAATCTGGGAAATTTTATCCATCGTGTCCTGGTGCTCACCAACAAATATTATAATGGGGTCGTGCCGGTTTTTGATGAGAGTATTTCTATAAATGCTCCGCAAGAATCTGGTTTGCCGACCTGGCATGATTCCGAACTCCTTGATCTTTTTGACCGTTTGCATGAATTCCGTTCGCATATTAAAGCCTTTGATTTCAGGAGTGCATTGAAAATCGTCATGGAGATTTCAACTGCCGGCAATCAATTGCTTCAGTACAATGAACCGTGGAAACAGGAAAAGACAGATCCTGACCTGGTTAAGGTAGTCATGAATTTAGGTCTTCAATATGTTACTGCCCTGAGTGTCGCCATCCGGCCATTCATGCCTTTTACCAGTGACCGGTTGAGGGACCTGCTGGCCTTGCCTCCGGTGCAGGAAAAAGGGGAATTCGTTGATCTGATGGATGCTCTTTCAGAGGGAAAACACCTCATTTCCGGAGGGCATAAGATCAAAAAAGCACAACATCTTTTTACCAAGGTTTCAGATGAAGAGATTCAACAGCAGATAGATAAATTGATGCAGTCTTCTCCTGAACCGGAAGAAGTGAAAGAAAAAGCACCGGTTAAAGAGGCAGCGTCATTTGATGATTTTTCCAAATTGGATCTTCGCACAGGTACTATAACCGCTGCCGAAAAAGTTGAGAAGGCGGATAAATTGCTCAAGCTTACTGTGGATCTCGGGTTTGAACAAAGAACAGTTGTTTCCGGAATCGCAGGATCTTTTGATCCGAAATCTATTATTGGTCAAAATATAGTTCTGGTGGCCAATTTGCAACCTCGCAAGATCAGAGGTATCCTTTCGCAGGGAATGATTTTAATGGCTGAAAATAAAGAAGGAAAATTAGGTTTTGTAGGTGCACCGGAAGGTTGGACCAAAGGTGATATAGTACGATGACCATTCGGCTGATCAGAATATTCATCGTCTCTTTTCTCCTCATCTTCCTTGTTTCCTCCTATTTATTGATCAATCGCCAGGCTAATCAGGAACTTTGGGGGCATTTACCACTTTGGCAATTTTCCTCCTTCTGGTTTTTATTTCTCTCTCTTATAAAGCGGAAATCACTGACGGATAAGGTTTTCATCCGCCAAATCGGATTACTGACTTTATCAGCTGTTCTACTGAGTATTGGCTTTCCTCCATTCCCCTTACCAGGGCTCTTATTCGTTGCCTTGGTTCCCTTATTGTGGGCATTGCAAAGATTCGAGACCGACCAATCCATTCGCATAAGTGACCTATTTCTATTCTTATATCATACGTTTTTCTTGTGGAATGTCTTTACGACCTACTGGGTGGTGAATACGGCCTATGCTGCCGGCATTTTTGCCAATGTGGTCAATGCTTTTCTCATGACGCTGCCTGTCCTGGTCTATTACTACATTGTCAGGAATTTGGGAAAAAATGCCGGTCTGATCGCTTTTATCACTGCCTGGATTACTTTTGAGTTTCTCCACATGCGTTGGGAATTATATTGGCCCTGGCTCACCCTCGGCAATGGTTTGGCCAAAATGACTTATGGTATTCAGTGGTATAATATCACCGGCACTCTGGGAGGCAGTATCTGGATTCTATGTATAAATTATCTCTTGCATCGTTGGTGGGCAAATTATCGAATAAGTAAATCCATGCGGGCACTTACTGCGCCAGGAATTGTGTTCCTTTTACCATTTGTCTTCTCGCTTTTTTCCTACTTTAATTATCAGGAAACCGGAACTCAGATTGAAGTGGTGTCCGTACAGCCTAATTTTGAACCACACTACGAAAAATTTGATCTTCCCCAGGATCAGATGCTGGATCGCATGTTATCTCTGGCTGCCAACAAAATTACCCCGGAGACGGATTATGTGGTGTTGCCTGAGACCAGCCTTGATTATATAAATTTGGATGTTCCCTACCGGTCTGCCACCATGCGATCGTTGGCGGATTTCGCTACGGAAAACAATTTAAATCTTATCTCCGGTCTGGCAGCTTACCGATTTCTGGAGGATCCTGAGGAGATAAAACTATCCACAACCATTCCCCGTAAGGGAGCTGATGGTAATATGGAATACTTTGAACGCTATAATTGTGCAGTACAGATCGGTCCGGATCAGCGTATTCAGGAATATTACAAAGCGTTGTATGTGCCGGGAGCTGAATTTTTTCCATTTAAGAAAGTCCTCTTTTTCTTACAACCGATCGTGGACGCCCTGGGTGGTACCAATTACGGATACCGGATTCGCTCTAAATTTGACCTTTTTACCTCTGATGCGGCAGTCGTAGCTCCACCGATTTGTTATGAATCTATCTTTGGCGAATTTGTTACCCGGTTTATTCAAAAAGGAGCTGAGGTTATTTTTGTGATGACCAACGATGGTTGGTGGGATAATACAGCCGGCCACCGGCAGCATGCTGACTACGCTCGTTTACGTGCTATTGAAACCAGGAGAGATGTCGTGAGGGCAGCAAACATGGGAACCTGTTGTATCATAAATCAAAGAGGAGACATATTTCAAAAGACCCATTACGGCATTGCGGATGCCATAAATGTGAAAGCCCATAAGAATAATCAGATCACTTTTTACGTGAAATGGGGAGATTTTCTTGGACGTATCTCGCTGTTTATTACGCTTCTCTTTACTGCCCGGTCATCGATGAAAAAATACCGGAACGGCACTTAATTTTTTTTATTTCTTTCTGGGAGGCAGATCAAAAGCCCGGGCATCATGTTCAAAGTGTCCCTTATGACTTCCATCACAAAATGGCTTATTCTGACTCCGGCCACAACGACATAGAGATACAATCTCCCGCCCCTGAAGATTATATAGGTTTCCCTCTTTATCTCTGATTTCAAAATCACCTTCCACTTTTAAAGATCCGTTGTTTAGTACGGTAATTATTGTTGCCATATATAAATTTTGATTTGCATTCAGGTTCCGAAAATAGTTGTTTTTGAACTTATTTATCTTTTAGCTGTATGAAGGTAAAGATGATTACTAAATTAGGAGGAATTCCATCTTCTCGGTTCTGTGACCAAAAGATCAGTGTTGACTATTTTACTAATTTGGACTTTGAAATCGAGTTTTAGTGTATGCGCAATGAGTTTGTAGCCTTTTCGATTCTATCCACAGTTTTAGTTTCTGGAATTGCCTATTATGTCTGGTCTCCAATGTGGTGGGCTTTTATTTTTTTAGGCCCGATCATACTGTTGGGGTATTATGATATGTTTCAGATCAAACATGCCATCAACCGGAATTTTCCGGTACTTGGCAGGGGAAGGTATATCATGGAGGAACTCCGGCCAAAAATGTACCAGTATTTTATTGAGTCGGACACAAGCGGGACCCCTATCAACCGGATTGATCGGAGCATTGTATATCAACGAGCTAAACGGGAATTAGATACCACTCCCTTCGGTACTCAGCTCAGAGTTTATGATGACGGATATGAATGGATGAACCACAGTATCGGAGCAAAGGATTTCAATCACGATGCTCCTGACCTTCGGGTCAAAGTTGGTGGTCCGGAATGCATGCAACCCTATAGTAGTAGCATACTAAATGTGTCGGCTATGAGCTTTGGCTCATTGAGCAAAAATGCAGTGATGGCACTCAATGGCGGAGCCCGCATCGGTGGCTTTGCTCACAATACCGGAGAAGGAGGTATCAGTCCCTATCATTTAAAAATGGGAGGAGATCTAATTTATCAGTTTGGAACCGCCTATTTTGGTTGTAGGGATCATGCCGGAAATTTTTCCGAATATAAATTCCGGATGCGCATGGAGAATCCGGAGATAAAAATGGTGGAAGTGAAGCTATCGCAGGGCGCTAAACCTGGCCACGGTGGCATTTTGCCGGCGGGTAAAAACACCCCGGAGATCGCGGCAATAAGAGATGTGACTGCCGGTACTGACGTTCTTTCACCACCCCACCACACCGCATTCGACAATCCTATTGGATTAATGGAGTTTATTCATAATCTGCGAGTGTGGTCAGAGGGAAGACCCATCGGATTTAAACTCTGCATCGGTTGGCGCAGTGAATTTCTCGCTCTTTGCAAGGCTATGATTAAAACGGGAATCTATCCTGATTTTATAACCATCGATGGGGGAGAGGGGGGCACCGGTGCAGCTCCTTTAGAATTTAGCAACTCAGTAGGAATGCCCTACCGGGAGGCACTGGCTTTTGCCCACAATGCATTGGTTGGATTTGATATCCGGGACAAGATGAAGATTTTTGCCTCTGGCAAGATCATTACCGGCTTTGATATGGTAAAGGCCTTTGCGCTCGGAGCTGATGTTTGCCAGAGTGCACGGGCAATGATGCTGGCCTTAGGTTGTATCCAGGCCTTGGAATGCAATCAAAATACCTGTCCCACCGGAGTTACCAGCCAGGACCCTGAGCTGGTGAGAGGATTGGTGGTCAAAGACAAGAAACAGAGGGTGGCGAGCTACCATAAGGAGACGGTTAAAAGTGTTTCCGAACTGACGGCTGCAGCCGGATTTGATCACCCGGGTCAATTTGACCGTTATTCAATAAATCGTCGGGTAAGCCCGAATCAAGTGATGACATATGCTGAAATATATCCTTATATTGGTCGCGGTTGTCTTCTTTTTGAAGACTCCGTCCCGCCCCAATTCGACAAAGACATTGCATGCGCGGATCCTGGATCATTTAAGCCGCGTTTTCAGGAAGTTAATTAACAAATGATGAAGAAGTGGTGGCTAATACCGGCTATAACCATAATTCTGGGTTGTAATTCTCAACCCCCTGCTGACGCTGACCTGATTCTTACCAATGGTATCATAGCTACGATGGATGAGCAAATGCCGGAGGCTTCTGCCGTTGCGGTCAGGTCCGGTAAAATCGTTGCGGTGGGTGGAGAAGAAATTCTGAAACGATGGAAGTCCGATTCGACAGAGGTAATCGATGTGCAGGGTAATTTTATAATGCCCGGATTTATTGAAGCGCATGGCCATTTTTCCGGTTTGGGGAGTAGTTTGCAAAACCTGAACTTCCTCCGTTCCAGATCCTGGGATGAAATTGTAGACATGGTCAGCGATAAAGTAAAAATCAGTGCTCCGGGTGAATGGATCATCGGAAGGGGCTGGCATCAGGAGAAATGGGTGCGGGTTCCGGAAGAGAATGTGCATGGTTATCCTTATCACGATGAGCTAAGTGAGATTTCACCGGAAAATCCGGTATTGCTTTTTCATGCCAGTGGCCATGGTGCCTTTGCCAATGAAGCGGCAATGAAAGCGGCAGGTATCAGCCGGGAAACCCCGGATCCGATGGGAGGAGAAATTGTACGCGATAACCAGGGAAAAGCAATTGGCATGTTTGAGGAGAGGGCACAGGGTCTCCTGCGTCGTGCCTATCAGGAATATCTTGCGACCCTTTCCGAACAGGATAAACTAGATCAATGGTACGAAGGGATTCAATTGGCATCCCAGGAATGTCTTGCCAAGGGAATCACCTCTTTTCAGGATGCCGGTTCCAGTTTCGAATGGATAGACCGTTACCGCCAATTAGCGGAAGAAGGAAAGCTGGATCTTCGTCTCTGGGTGATGATACGACATAGTGCCGAAGAAATGAAGGACCGTTTATCAGCTTATCCTTGGATTGGCATCGGTGATAATATGCTGACCGTCAGAGCAATTAAATCGGAAGTGGACGGAGCCCTGGGATCCTTCGGTGCCTGGCTGTTGGAACCTTATGACGATAAACCGGATTTTGTGGGTCAAAATACAACGGAAGTTGCGGCGGTGGCAGCGATCGCTGATTTGGCCTATGATCATGGTTTGCAACTATGCGTTCACGCTATCGGTGACCGGGCCAATCACGAGGTTTTGAATATTTTTCAAAAGTACTATGAAAAAGCCATCTCCGATCAAAACGATCTTCGCTGGCGTATAGAGCACGCACAGCATTTGGCGGTTGAAGATATTCCGCGATTTGCCGAGATGGGTGTTATTGCGGCAATGCAAGGCATTCACTGTACCTCTGATGCCCCCTTTGTCGAAAAGCGGTTGGGCCACCAAAGGGCGGAACAAGGTGCTTACGCCTGGCGATCACTCCTGGATGCGGGTGCGGTCATTGCTAATGGTACCGATGCACCGGTGGAAGACGTGAATCCTCTGGAGTCATTTTATGCCAGCGTGACCCGGAAAAGAATCGACAATGGATTCGAATTTTTTCCCGGGCAGGCGATGACCCGGTACGAAGCACTGCGATCCTATACCTTGGATGCCGCTTATGCCGGATTTGAAGAAGATGTCAAGGGTTCTATCGAAGTTGGCAAGCTGGCTGATTTTACGGTGCTCTCCCAAAATCTTCTGGACTGTGCGGAGGAGGATATTCTGAAAGCTAAGGTCTTATATACCATTGTGGGGGGTGAACCTAAATATACTGCCGAGTAGCACACTTAATCATCTATAATTATATTTCCGGATCGTATCGGATTGCAAGGTGCGATCAATCATCGAGTTTAAGAATGGTCGTGCTTATCTGACTATACCCACGCCGGCTAAGGCTTAAAATTCCTTAACTTAACGGCAAATAATGGTAAGTCATAAATCGAAATTCAGAATGCAATTAGGATTTGTTAGTGCTATTCTACCGGAATTGAGTTTGGCCGAAGTTTTTTCCCTGGCTAAAGAGATTGGTTATGATTGTGTAGAGGTGATGTGCTGGCCCGAAGGCAAAGCTACCCGTCGATATGCCGGAATTACGCATATCAATGTTGATCAACTAAATAAAGCCCGCATCAAAGAAATTAAGGCGCTGGAGCAAGAGACCGGAGTGAATATCAGTGCACTTGGGTACTATCCGAATCCATTGTCACCTGACGTGGAGGAGGCAAAGACCGCTGTCTCGCATCTGAAAAAGGTGATCAAAGGCGCTGCCGCTCTTGGATTAAAGAATGTAAATACCTTCGTCGGGAGGGACTGGCAAAGAAGTGTGGAAGATAATTGGAAATTATTCCTTAAAACCTGGAGACCCATCATCGCGCTGGCAGAAAAAAATAAAATTAAAGTGGGTATCGAAAATTGCCCCATGCTGTTTACTGCCGATGAATGGCCCGGGGGTAAAAATCTGGGAACCACTCCGGCGATCTGGAGAAAAATGTATTCGGATATATCCAGCGATTATTTCGGATTAAATTACGACCCCAGCCATCTGATCTGGCAGCATATGAATTATCTAAAACCCATTTCTGATTTCAAAGATAAATTGTTTCACATCCATGCTAAAGATGCTCGAATTGATCAAGATAAATTGAACCAGGTTGGTATCATGGCACATCCTAATTTATTTCATACGCCCAAATTGCCTGGTATGGGTGATGTAAACTGGGGTAAATTCTTTTCTTACCTCAC
The DNA here is from genome assembly GCA_020436835.1 of Saprospiraceae bacterium. Taxonomy (GTDB): domain Bacteria; phylum Bacteroidota; class Bacteroidia; order Chitinophagales; family Saprospiraceae; genus JABDMH01. Next base: position 13,230 of record JAGQWZ010000218.1, read on the forward strand.
CGATGCCGGCTACCATGGAGCGGTCTGTGTTGAAGTGGAAGATCGCGCTTATGAAGGATCCCTGGAAGCGCGCAAGAGGTCTTTGGTGCAGGCCCATAATTATTTACGGCAGTTTGTAGTGTAGGTCCCATATGCAACAATACAATGGGTCCGAATCATTCAATTTTTTATTTTCTCGATTCTTTGAACCGTATATTGGTAATTCAAATCTATCAAGCCTTCTGAGCTTTGACACCGTTATCCCCCTATTTTAGGAAATTAATCAGCTATAAATAAATGAGTAAATATTTGTTCCGGTTTTTAATAATGTTCACTCTTTTTTCGCAGTTGCTCCATGGTCAAAACAAAACAGACTGGTTGATCGATGATACTCCTTATGAGGCCAAAATTTCCCGGGAAGGAAATGAAATCATCATGTCCAATGGCTTGATCTCACGCACTTTTATTTTGCAGCCCAATGCAGCGACCATCGCATTCGATAATTTAATGACCGGGGAATCAATTATTCGCGGGGTAAAACCGGAAGCAGAAATTCAAATTGATGGAGTAAACTACGCGGTGGGTGGTCTCATAGGCCAGCCTAATTATGCTTTTTTACGGAGGGAGTGGATAAAAAGCATGAACCGGGATAGTACCGCTTTTCAATTCAGATCCTATCGGATCGGGGAAACGGAAAAACCTTTTGACTGGAAACAGGTCCGCCATAAGAGTAACTCATCTATGCAATGGCCGGCACCGGGTATTTCTCTGGAACTGGAATTTAGCTCCGGTCAAGCCGATTTGAGCGGTATTGTAGTGGTCGTTCACTATGAGATGTATGATGGTGTTCCTTTGATGGGAAAATGGATTTCACTCATTAATGGAGGTGACCGTGCGGTAGTGATCAATGATTTCTCCTCAGAAATTCTTGCCGTTGTCGAGTTTAGTGCTTCTGTCGATACCAGAAATACAAACGTACCGGTGCCAAATATCCATGCCGAGACCGACTATGCATTTGGCAGTATGGTGGGGGAAGATGCCAATAGCAAGGCGGTACATTGGGAAGCCGACCCTGATTATTTGACTCAGGTTAACTATCAGAGAAATAATCCCTGTCTTTTAAGGATCTCACCGGAGATGGGGCCGGAGGTTTCGGTATCTCCTGCAGATACCTTTAGATCGTTTCGTGCCTTCATCCTTCCCTTTGATTCTTATGACCGGGAGCGGCAGGGACTGGCCAGAAGACGCATGTATCGAAAGATTGCACCCTGGACCACCGAAAATCCACTGATGATGCATGTGCGTTATGCGGATTGGGAAAGTGTGAAAAGTGCCATAGACCAGGCGGCAGAAGTGGGATTTGAGATGTTGATTCTCACCTTTGGCAGTGGTTTTAATATTGAGGAGGATGATCCGGAATACCTGAAGAAAATGCGCGAATATTCCGACTATGCCAAGGCCAAAGGACTGGAAATTGGTGGATATTCTCTGCTGGCTTCGAGAACAATCGACAAGGCCAATGATATTCAGTTGCCCGACAGTCTTAGTCCGATTTTTGGCCATTCTCCCTGTCTGGGTAGTAAGTGGGCCGGAGATTATTTTGAGAAGTTGTACAATTTCTTCGAACAAACCGGATTTACCTTACTGGAACATGATGGTTCTTATCCGGGTGACCTCTGTTTTGCTACGGACCATCCGGGACATCGCGGTTATCTCGATTCCCGCTGGCGACAATACGAGGTTATTTCCCGGTTTTATCGCTGGTGCCGTAGTCAGGGTATTTATTTGAATATTCCGGATTACTATTACCTCACCGGCGGCAACAAATGCGGCATGGGCTACCGGGAGACCAACTGGAGCCTTCCCCGAGATCAGCAGGTGATCCATACCCGGCAGAACATTTATGATGGTACCTGGACCAAACTGGTCACCATGGGATGGATGTTTGTACCGCTAACTGAATATCATGGGGGTGGCTCGGCGGCTACCATTGAGCCGCTACATGATCATTTGGATCATTATGAGTTGATGATGAAGTCCAACCTGAGTGCAGGTGTACAGGCCTGTTATCGTGGCCCCCGGCTATATGATTCGGCAGAGACAAAAGAAATGGTGAAGAACTCGGTAAGTTGGTACAAGAAACACCGGGAAGTACTGGAAGGTGACCTGATTCATCTCCGTCGTGCTGATGGCAGGGATCTGGATTATTGGCTCATGGTAAATCCGGCCGGTGAGGAAAAAGCTGCCCTGGTTGTATTTAATCCAACCGGAGAGGATATTTCCAGGACCCTAAAGGTGCCACTCTACTACTCCGGGTTGACACAGGATATTCAGATCTTTTCTCCGGGAAAAGTCGAAAGCCAAAATTTGGAGCGGGACTATTCAATCGATCTGGAGGTGTCGGTACCTGCCGGAAAATGGAACACCTATTTTTTTGAGTAGTCAAATGCAATAGATAGTGCTTCTCTTCAGGCAGTAAATCTATTCAGGCTCTTTGTCTTTTCTAGTGTTTGCTGAAGGTTGACTTCGGATAATATCCATGGAACTTCTTATCCTTAAAGTGGACCAAGCAACGAAATTTCCTTTATGTTTCATCTCAGTGGCACTATTTTAAAAGAATCCGGAACCATACTATAAGTACATTTTTATCGCCTGGAATATCATTGCAAATAAAAAAAGCAATGAGAAAGTACATTTTGTATTGGTGCCTTTCAGCCTGCACCACCATCATCTTTGGTCAGAATGAATCCAAGCTGGTCATTGATGCCAGCCCAAATCAGACCAATGTAAATCCCCTGATCCGGTTGAGAAATTCGCAGGGAAATGATCTTATGTGGATTCATTCAGACCGCCCTGCAAATACATTTATGGGATTTTTATCAGGTGTAGCGAATACCGGTTTGGCAAATACATTTATCGGATCAGTGGCAGGTAATGCCAATCAAGCTGGCATAGATAATACTGCTGTGGGTTATGCTGCTCTCTATGACAATAGATCTGGTCACTCTAATACAGCATTGGGTAGTTATGCTTTCGCTTACAGTCAGTCAGGAAGTTTCAATACGGCTCTGGGGTATTTTAGTTTGGCTAATACGACTGGAGCTGAATACAATACCGCCATCGGATATAAGGCAGGAAGTACCTGGAACAACGGATACAATAATGTTTTTGTAGGAGCTAATACCGACGTTACCACCGCCGGACTTTTTAATGTCATTGCTATTGGTCAGGGAACCGGGGTATCTGCCAGTAGTACGGCACGGTTTGGAAATTCTGCCACGGGTTCCTACGGTGGCTGGGCCAACTGGACCAATGTAAGTGATGGCCGGTACAAGAAAAATGTTCAGGCGAATGTTCCGGGTCTGGAATTTATCTTAAAACTCGAGCCGGTCACCTACAATCTGGACGTTAGTGCCATCAGCCATGACCTCAATGAAAATCAGGGCCGGGAATGGAATATCGAAATGAAGCATGCGATCGAGGAGAAAGAGAAAGTATGTCAGACCGGTTTTATTGCGCAGGAAGTGGAAAGGATTGCCCGGGAGATCGGATTTGATTTTAGTGGAGTGGATGCGCCGAAAAATGAAAAAGATATGTACGGATTGCGATATGCCGAATTCGTGGTTCCACTGGTCAAAGCAGTCCAGGAATTAAGCGCCGAAAATGAAAGATTATCCTGGTCGATGCAGCA
>JAGQWZ010000219.1 GCA_020436835.1 Saprospiraceae bacterium
CACAACGGTCTTCCCGTAAATCGATCGTGCAGTTGACCGGCTCCATGGGCACATGGGCAATGAATGGCACGTGATAAATCGATTCCAGCGTATGGTCGGCACCGGCCAGGTCATGGTATACATCTCCTTGATCAATGACTTGCTCGCCATCTTGTCTGTTCAATAGCGCTTTACACTGCCCGTGCAATCTTTCTGTGCTTTCATTTGTGTTGTTTCCCAGATCCCAGACCGGATTCAGGGCTTTGCGTCCTTTCAAAACTGCCCAGGTCGATGTACCAACAACGGCAATACCCTCCCGGCAAAACGGCCGGTCAGCTTCCCCATGAAAGGGTACTTTAAACACCTTCAATACTCCCGGGACGGTCATCGCCGCAGTTGCATCGAACGACTGGACCCGGGCGCCATAGGTGGCACATTTTTCCATGGAGGAATATAACATCCCGGGGATGTCGACATCAAATCCAAATTGGGAGGCTCCTGTAATGATCTTCCGCATATCGGGGTTGGGAGCAGATCCGCCGATTATTTCAAATTGCGATTTCTTTTTGAGAAGCACCGTTTCTGGTACCTGAAGTTTAGAAGCCCTTTCAGCTAACTCGCCGAAACCCAGATTTTCCCGATTGATTCGGTTGGCTACCCGTCCATTCTTTATATGGCAATGGTCCCGGGAGATTTGCCATGTTTCTGCCGCTGCCTGCAAAAGTAATTCTCTGGCAACTGCTCCTGCTCTTTGCATAGGCTCCCAGAAAATCCGGACACTGTTACTCCCGGCGGCTCGCTGATCAGAACCACCATAGACCTCACTCGCATCCGCCTGGACAACCATGATTTTTTCCCATGCTATCCCTAATTCTTCCGCCACCAGCATAGGCAGCGCGGTCTTAACTCCCTGTCCGATTTCCGGTACCGGATTAAATATTTTTACCAGACCATTAGTGTCGATTTGTACATATGCATTAAACTCATGCATGATTCCCGGTGATACCGATTCCACCGGGTTGCTTTTCTCGCAGGCGAGATTAACTCCAAGGAGTAATCCTCCGGCTGACAAAGTACTTGCTTTTATGAATTCTCTGCGGGCGACCATTGTGAAATTATTTAGACAATAAAAATTCTGGTTTTTAATCTCCGGACAAATAAATTGCTGGTCCAAAATGGACGGTATAAATCATTGACCCGGTTATACTTAGTCTTCTTCCTTCAGATCATTTGTCTTGACAACAAGATGGCTTCCCTTTTTATTGGCGTTGCTCCAATCTGTCAACAGGGAATAAAGGAAGTATGAGGTAGGTTTGAAATTCTGACTCTAAAGTTAAGCTATTCGACTCAATACCATGATCTCTCAGAACTAAAGTATTAATTCAGGATCAGGTTTTTCTTTTCCGGAGATACGCAATTTAGAGCGAAAGACAAGGATAATGGTAGGTAAGTGCCATATTTTGGTAAGTGGAGAGGTATTTTTGTTACAATACCGATTAACCCCGAGATTGGGTCAAGTGATGTCTTCAATTTTTATGTATCCCAATTCCTTGCCGTTCAGTTAAGCCTAAAATGTATCGTAGGTAAGTCGGCGAATGTCCTTCGACATGCTCAGGATTCGCCGCTATCGCTACTTACAAGAAATTGGATTTCTTAACAATATCAATTCCTTAACTTAACGACATTGTGTCCCAATTAATAATTCGATTTAGAGCCAGAGTGATTAATTAAAAAATTGGAATCATAAAGCAGTATGTCATTGAGTTTCCACCTGTGTTGGTCGGTTTTCCCTCTCATCGGGTCAGACGTTGTTTCTAGCCAACGCGGTGAGCGAGGAGCTCGTCTGGACTTTGGCGTTGGGCTGATGAGTATTAAAGGATTTTTTATTTCATTTGTTTCTATTGACCTTAAGAGCAGGGGATTGCGATCGTACCCTCGCCAAATGGTGTAAAATGGATTACCACGGGAGCATGATGGCATAGTTATTTTAGTTCGCTAATGAGTGCTTGAGCCCGCTCAACAGACTCACGGATATTATCAAAGACATTTCTTTCCTCCAAGATGGAGAACAGATGATAACGCTTCATTTCATTCCGTACGCTTTCATTAGCACCTGAAATAATAACATCCGTCCCATTTGATTGCAACTGGACACAGATTTCTTTTAATCGGTTTAATCCCGTGACATCAATGAATGGCACATGTCGCATTCTCAGAATTAATACTTTCGGTTGATGGTGCAGATCGAGAATGACCTCCTGGAATTTCTGAGAGGCACCAAAAAATAGCGGTCCATTTATCTCATAAAGAAGGATTTCTTTGGGCAGGTTTGCTAATTCTTCTTCGAAGAGCTGATCTTTATCATCAGGCTCATTGAACAACTGACGATTTTCAATAGAAGTAGTCTCACTCATGCGTTTCATGAAAACAAAACTGGACAAAATCATACCCACCTCGATGGCCAGAATCAAATCAAAAAATATGGTAAGAATAAATGTGACCAATAAGACCATCACTTCCATTTTATTTGTCTTGAGCACGCTCAGAAAATGGTGCCATTCTCCCATGTGCCAGGCCACGACTATGAGAATCCCGGCGAGACAGGCTAAAGGAATATGTTTGACCAAAGGACTGAAGAGCAGCATGATAAATAGCAGGATCAGGGCGTGAACGATACCGGCAATTGGAGTTCTGCCACCATTCCGGATATTAGTGGCTGTGCGCGCAATGGCTCCGGTTGCCGGGATCCCACCAAACAGACCCGAGAATATATTAGCGGTCCCCTGAGCGATCAGTTCCATATTAGACCGGTGTCTGCCTCCAATCATCCCATCGGCTACGACGGCAGAAAGTAACGATTCAATGCTTCCGAGGAGGGCAATTGCGATCGCCGGTTGGATCAGTTGTTGAATCTTTTCGAGATTCACCATCGGAATGCTGGGCCGGTCGAAGGAAGTAGGAAGGGCACCGAATTTTGACTCGATAGTTTCTACCGGTAAATTAAACCAGAAAACCGCGACGGTCGTCAAAACAATGGCTACAATTGATCCCGGTATTTTCTTACTGATTCGGGGAAATAGCAACACCAGGACAATGGTGAAGATGCCCACTGCCAGACTTATCCAATTAATTCGATCAATATAATGAACGTAAAGACTCCATTTCTGAATGAAATCGGCGGGTAGCGACTCAATAGGCAATCCAAACAGATCTCTTAGCTGGGAGGAGAAGATGATGACGGCAATACCGCTGGTGAAGCCAATGATCAGAGGATAGGGAACAAACCTTAGATAATTTCCCAGTTTGGCTAGTCCCAGACCAATGATCAGAAAACCGGCCATAATCGTCGCGATCGTTAAGCCCTCGATACCAAATTCCTGTACGATCGCAAAAACAATTACTACGAAGGCACCGGTGGGCCCCCCAATTTGAACCCGGCTACCTCCCAAAGTGGATATGATCAATCCGGCAACGATGGCAGTAACCAGACCTTTATTGGGTGGAACTCCTGAAGCGATGGCAAATGCGATGGCCAAGGGTAGGGCAACGATTCCGACAATTACTCCGGATGTGATGTCTCTAAAGACCTGGTGACGCGAAATGCCCTGCCGGAGCAAAGTAATCAGTTTGGGAGTAAACTCAGGACCTGTATTGATTAACGAACGAAACTTCACTTTTCGATAAAGAATTTAAAGGCCGAAATTAAGTAGATTGGAAATTATGGGACAGAAAATTTAAGCCCTGGATCCAGGCTAATAAAGGCTTCACATACCATCAAGTTAATAATTCTAAAGAGAAGAGATGTCAGTTGTCTGAACCCAAATGTTTAACTTGTCTCGTTTGATAAAAGTAGATGTTTGTGTTTGTTCTTCCAGTTCGATCTGTTAGGAATCTGGAAACGAAGATGTGGGAATAAAAGAAAAGGCTATGGAAAATTATAGTAATGAAGAGATTAAGAAAAAACTTCTGAGGGCTAAAAAGGCTGAATTGGTGACCCTCATAAAAGACTTGGTTGATGGAGATCCTTCTTTAACAGAGAAAGTGCTTGTTTTTCTTTCTTCTGCGAGTACTCCAAATAAACATAAGACACTGATATATAGATATATAAATCG
>JAGQWZ010000220.1 GCA_020436835.1 Saprospiraceae bacterium
AGTATCACTTCAAAATAGTTGATTTTATCGAGGTTTTTTAATAATCCCCAGTCCAGAAAAATATAAAGCAAATACAAAATAATTCCTAAAACTATATAAGCCCGTATCCCACTAAGATTATTGTTGACGTGATGTCTTCGAAATTCATCCTCAAATTCCCAATTAGCGAATTGCCGGGAAAAAGGCTCAAAATATTCAGAATAATTTTTTTGTGCCTTAGTTTCCGACGCAGGCTTGATTTCACTCAAAGTATCTTCAATCGATTTTTTCAGATGAACTTGCAATGTGCTATATAGATCTTGAGTATCATATTGGATCCTATGCATATCTTTAATGTCAAATGGCGTTTGATCTTGCCCTTGACAGATAATAATGACAGACTTTTTTAACGCCATTGCATATCCCACTTCCCACATGACATTTGGTTTATGGCCAGTGATATCCGCAATGCAGAATGAGGCTCCTTCGATTGCGCTAACAAGCCTTTCCGTAATTCTTCCAGCCGGTGTAGATTCATCCAATCGATTACATTCAACTGACCTACCACGAAATTCCTTGGGTACTGCCAGTTGGATATTATTGTAAACATTATCGAACGAAGAATCGTACGGCATAATGACGAAGCAATTCATTATAAGTAATTTTCATCATGAAACAAAAAATTACATTCATTAAAATTCCGTTTTCTTTACTCACTTTTCATTTTGAAACTTCTGTCAAACATATCAGTCAAATGATCTTTCAACATTGGTCTATTTCTTCTTCAATTTATTAAATATGGATTCCACCGCCTTAGTCATCTCATTTTCTCCTTTATTCAGGAGCCTGACAAATTTCTGCAGAAATCGATCAAGGTCACTATGGGCTCCGATATTAGCCTGTCGTTTCTGAGCATTTTCAGGAGTTCGTTGATAAGCCATGCTGATTTCGCGAGCTGTTTGTTGGTTGCGCAATGCGGCTAGTTTTACCTCAGGTTTGCTTGCTTCCGAAGCTAACTTGTATTGAGTGATCGCTCTCTCTTCATCTCCACGCAAAGCAAAGCAATTACCAATCAATAGAGATACAGTCGTAATAAAATTGGAATCCTGTAGCGTAATCTCATTTTGACCTGACAGGCGGCAGAAAAGATCAAGCGCTTGTTTGACTTTTGTTTCATCTTGGTACATCCATACCACAGCAGTGAGAAATTCAGCAATAAATTTCGCATCGTCTCTGATAGAAAATTCCATATTGGGAGGGTTGATTAAAATGATAGAATTATCCTGGATAAATTCCGGGGCATGCAATTCCATACTAACCAATGTGGTATATAGATTGAAAACTTCCTGATCTTTGCTTAAGAATCCATTTACAAACATTCCACTGGTATCACATTGTTTTTCAAAGTACCGTTCCCTGATCTCTCGGTCATAGCGAGGTACTTGCCTGGATACGAAACCAACCGGTCTGACATCAAATATTTCATTCTCAAGTTGATTGTCCATTTCCGTGGCTACGCTACTGGCAAATCCATCATGACCAGTTTCTTGGAAATTTGCAACCAGAACTGCTACCCTGTGCTCCAAACATTCTGGCGCATTTGTGCCAAATAACCGAATTATATACAATAATAAAATGGCTAAAACACCCAAAACTCCATATCGAATAATTCTTTTAAATGGAATACCAAGGATTTTTAACTTATGCCGGACTTTAATGGCTTCCTCTAATTTCTTGATATCATGGTCGAAATCCGGATCAGGTCGAATATGGATGGCATTGTAAAAACAGATCTTTTCAATACTGGCTGGTACCTCGTTTGACTTTGGCATCTCTGTGCCATCAACCAATATGGGAATGATCTTAATGTCTTGATTTAGAGCTTCCTCGACTTCAATTCTTACGTAATCGTTTAAATCATCAGTGCGCTGCTTTAAAGATTTGGCCCATTCCTTACCTATGACCGGAATGAACACTTGAGCCTCCGACAGTTTGGTTTTTGTATATTCCAGAAAATCAACACCGGGAGGTATAGAAGATACATCATGAAATAGATCTTGCTCATCAAAATGAGCCCTAAGTCGATCTTTTATACGGCCGGTGATGGTTTGAGAATCCTGTCTTCGATAGGAGAGAAAAATCCTGGACATCTATAGGAGTGTGCTTTGGTTCCAACCAAATGTAATGAATCTACTTTGTTGAAACCAAACTTTAGAGATAATTTTACTCCAATATCCATGCGTCACTCATATCAGTTTCTCATCAGTATTGATAACTCCCTAAAATTCATTGTTGTTTGGCTTACCTGCTAAAGAATTATGCATAACCCTTTAACTCCGTGTTTTTCTGAATTTCCGGGGGATATTAGGAGAAGATCTATTTCTGATAGTGAGTCTTTTTTGTATTATAAAGCGTATTTCAATTTCGGATTTTATTTTCTACTTCCGAGACGCAGGTCCACACTTTGTTTCAGCTCAAAAGAGAATCCTGATTTGTTAATTCCAGGTGAATGAAGGTTTGCTCCTATTGATCAATCTGTGATTCATTACCATCTTCCGGCCCCACCACCTCGTATACTTTAATTTTCTTGTTCAGCCCTTTTAGCATGACATTACCCCACTCTTTATAATTTATTTCGGCAAAGGTTTTGTCGTATACCGGTTGACTGACCAGGATGGAATTGGGTGATGTACTGGTCAACGCTTCAATACGTTTAGCGGTCACGACCGCCCTGCCGGTCACGGCATAGGACAACCGGTCATCTGACCCAAGATTGCCGGCAATCACCGACCCAAAGTTTAGCCCGATGCCGACTTTTAATTCGGTGCCGTCTCTTAATAATTTTTTGAGGTCCCGGTTGATTTCAGATAGTTTGTCCATCATGGACATCGCACATCGGACCGCAGAAAGTGCTGGCAATTGGATGGGTTTCGGAGCACCGAATGCCACAAATATTTCATCGCCGACAAACTGATTGATCACACCCTGATAGTCGCTGATTGCTTCAGACATTCTCGAGTAGTATATGTTTAGTAATTCGACCACTTCTGCAGGTTTCATTCCTTCTATCAGACCGGTAAAATCCCGGATATCACAGAAGAGAAGGGCGACGTTCAATTTGGCACTGATATGACTGGTGTCGGACTTCTCCAGCGCCCTCTTCACTACCGCTTCCGGGACATACTTGGTAAAAAGATCTACGGTTCGGCGTTGATGCGCTATAAGTTCATTCAGCTGCTTATTCTTTCTTTCTATTTGATTAAGTCTTTGAATTTCAACGGTTCTGGCTTCCTCCAGTTCGGCTTCCATCCTCACCAGTTCCGTTACATCCCTTTGCACTGCCACATATTGACTGATTAGACCATCGGAACCAAATATGGGAGCGATCGACCACTCCATGTGAAATTCCGAGGCATCCTTCTTGTAATTAATCGTTCTGCCAGACCAGTGCTCACCAGCCTCCAGCTTACTGCGCAAATCGTTAAAAATGGCATGCTCCGTTCCGGGCCCCTGCAATATTCTCGGACTCTTACCGACCACTTCCTCTTTCTTCCATCCCGTCATCTTCTCAAAAGAGTGATTTACATATAAGATAGTTGGTCCCGGTGCCTCCAGGTCGCTGCTGGTCACCAGCACACTCTCGGTCATGGAATCCAGCAGGAGCAGAGGATCAAAATATTTAACGGATTTATCCTTCATGGACTGGAAAGATAAGTAATCTCTTTTCATTGGGGTTTTGAAAGAACTGCGAATAAATTAGGGCCAGTAGGGACTATTTAGGGGAGGTACTTTGAACTGTAAACCCTAATTGGACTATTTGTGAAAATTAAGGCAATTATATTTTAAGCATGACGGTTCATCCAGTTAGGTACTGAAGGTTACGGACCGGTCATCTTAAAACGGCCTCTTTTAAGGGTATAAGATTCAGAAATGATCAGAAGACCAAATATCCCATCAAAGAAATTTCAGTTTTTTTATTTTTCTTTCACAATTTATCGACCACTCCATTTGAGATATGAAAAGAAAAATCGTCTACATAGATATGGACAATGTCCTGGTGGATTTCAAATCCGGGATTGCTAAAACGGAGGATCATTTACTGGAGCAATATGCCGGTCGACTGGATGAAGTACCAGGCATTTTTGCCAGAATGGATCCTTACCCGGCTGCCATCGAGTCAGTGTATTTTCTCTCAAAA
>JAGQWZ010000221.1 GCA_020436835.1 Saprospiraceae bacterium
CAGATAGGAGGTTCTTTTTTGCGACTGCAATCATAGTATGGATTTCAGTTATTTGCCTTTATTCGCTATACATTGGACGAGCTAATGATCTGAATAATGTGTCAGATCTTTCATTATGGCAGAGATATCGAAAGATTCCCGAGGGAATTTTTAAGATTCTGACTACGAAGCTGGGACTTCCTATCCTGTTAATTTCACTTGGGATCAATTTCTTTTTGATTTACACTAAAGTCGTCGCGAATCGGAAGGACAATTTGCTGAAGACCTCGAAATGGTTAGCGGTGTTTGTACTTTTGTACATAGTGCTTCTTCCTTTTGGTGGCTATCGGGAGTATCGTCCATATACCGTCCGTTATGATACTCTGATACCGGTCACCTTGATTTTGATTTATCTCTATGGGCAAACCTCACTCTTCTTGTTGGATGAACTGAAAGGTTGGAGGTCAAATGTCTTCATTATATTTATTACTGGCCTTTCCTTTTTTTTTACTGTTTCCGATCAGGCAAATTTTGAAAATTATTATTGTGAAGTTGATAAGCTCCGGACGATATCAGTCTCATCAATGGATGTTGTGGCACTCAGAGATGATTGTCCGGTAATGGAGTTTCGAATCGCGCATGATAAAGAAAATTCGATTTTAAAAGCAGAATTACTTTATAAATGGAATATTACGTCAAAACCCAAATTGTTTTATCAGGAAGCTAAAATCGAGGATTGAATCAATTCATATAACGGTCTTGGCATCATCATGTATCTTTTTCGGTCATCTTGTCTGAGTTCCGGATCTGCTGCTCAATTTTTAAATTTTTCTTTTCAGGACGAATTGGCATGTATATTATTCTTAGATTTATCCATAACCATTTTACTTCTGGCAGAATGACAAATGTCCCGGAAATTGATAGTTTTTATCTGAATAAAGAGGAACCTCACCGGAGCTGTTTGGTTTCATTACGCAATATAATCTTAAGTCAGGATCAGGATGTGACCGAGACCCGGAAATACGGCATGCCTTGTTTCTGTTACCGCACGAAGATGTTTTGTTATTTGTGGACAGACAAAAAGTCTGGTGAACCCTATATCCTGATGGTGGAAGGCAAGCATCTAAACCATCCGGGACTGGAGACCGGAAATCGCTCAAGGATGAAGATCTTTCGGATAAATCCCACGAAAGATATTCCCGTAAAATCGATTGAAATCCTACTTAATAAGGCGCTGGATCTCTATCGAAGTGGTGAGATAAATATCAAATAAATAATCAGGCAAAACCTGATCTGTCAAATAAACTTTTACGATGATAGTAGAAGATGGTAGAAATGCCTTTTATGCTGGTTCAAGGGCAGCCTGGAGACAATGGTTGATTGATAATCATAACTCGGAACATTCGGTTTGGTTGATCATCTATCATAAGAAAAGCCCCACTCCCGGGGTCAAATACGAAGAAGCAGTGGAAGAAGCGATCTGTTTTGGTTGGATCGATAGCAAGCCGAACAAAAGGGACGATGAGAGTTATTATTTATTTTTTGCTAAGCGAAAAGCGAAAAGTAACTGGAGTAAGGCAAACCGTGATCGAGCTACCAAAATGCAGAAAAAAGGTTTGATGGCTGCAGGTGGCCAAAGTATGATTGATCTGGCTAAAGAGACGGGAACCTGGGAGGCGTTGAAGGAAGTACAGAATTCTGTGATCCCGGAAGACCTCCGGAAATCACTGGATGAGCGGCCGGTAGCGCTGAAAAATTTTCGCTCTTTTCCCCCTTCTTCAAAACGAATAATTTTGGAGTGGATCCTCAATGCAAAGAAACCGGAAACCAGACAAAAACGAATAAAGGAAACGGTTTCACTGGCCGAAAAGAATATTCGTGCTAATCATTACCGCCGGGGATAATTTGATAATTCAAAAATGTTTTCTTGCCTTTCCGTCTACTCTTCTAAATTCGAATTGATGCGAAATTTTGATGAAGAGCAAAAAGACTTTTTATGCAATTGGAAATACTTTACCTGAGTACAGTAAATTCTTTTCCCGAATTAATAATGAGTGAACAATTTAATGGTATTTCAAAAGGGTGGTTTAAAGGAACCACACAATCTGAATCGATAATGATCGTGCCATCACAAGGCTCGGGTGGCATCAAATTGTTCTGCCAACTGGTCTGGGTTGTCCACAATGGGCCACTCAAACCACTAAACGTAAATGTATTTTCATTTTCTATGGTAATTGATATCGGGTAATAGGCTCCCGATATCTCACTGGCATCCCACATGAAGGCGAAACCATGGTAGCCGGGATGACTTTTAATTCCCTTGCTATCGATTGCCTGCAAAAATAATTCGTACTCTCCATTTCCGTACTCACGGGTATTTATCTTGAAGGTATATCTAATTTGCGGTGCCGGAGCGTCTAAGTCGGTGTCAATAGAAGCAATAAGCTCCCCGGGTACCGCATCACTACCCTTAGGACGCATGAACAGGTTCACCTGGCTGATTCCCACCGTACTGCCGGTGCTCCAGAATTCAGCACTGTTGGCTGGCATATTTAACCATTGTGGAGCCCAGTTGGCCCAATGGGTGTTGCCTGCCAGGATCTCCACTTCCATCGTGTCTGATACTGCAGGTCCGGATAATCCATTATCAGTGGATTCCAGCTCCTGGTCATCGATAAAGGTGATCTTAGCTGGTGAACCCAACTTAGGAAGATCACTGTGATACACAAACGTATGGATTTCAGCCGGCTGGGTGTAGAAGGCGGTACTTGTACCTTGTGGCATTTTCACTTCAAGGTGTACATTCATTATCCCGGTGTTGGTGGCAAAAAACTGGATGGTATTTCCGCCGGTATTCACCAGAGAGGTTTCACCCATTTCCAGATCCTCAATTTTAATCCGGTTAGAAATCGGGGAACCAGAGTAATCTACCAGGCCGGGTACTTCCGGTGAAGAATTATTTGCCCCTTCAGGCAGGGGAAATGAGGTTCCATTGAAAGTCAAATGATCTCCCGGCTCTATATCAAATGTTGAAAAATCATTTTTCTGATAGCTGAAAACCAACCAGACTTCATGAGAGATTCCTGGGTTGGCAGGATGAATATTGTCCGGTACCTGGATCGTGAAGCTGGGATGGCTGCCACTATATTCGCTGGCTTTTTGCAGGTCGGTTCCGGCTATTCTGGTCACATAATTCAGGGTTGTCTTATTTTCTACATCCGGTCCGTCAAATCCGAAATTATCCCAATGAGATAAAAAGTAGGGATTATCGTCTTTTGAAGTATTATATCCGACGGTCGACCAGAGCGGATAATATATTCCGGGTTTGAAGAGTCCACCCGGAAAGGAGGCATCTATGACAGAAGTGCCATCTACAAAAACCTCTACGCCATCTGTGCCTAACCGAACATCAAATGAGCGGCGTACGTTGGGGTGCATTCTGCGGCCGTAATCTGGTAAATGGCTTGATGCGATTTTTTGAGAGGCTCCTGCCGAGTTGATCAAATTCACCGAAATTTCATTGCCAACAGCCCGTAGTCTAAAGACATCGGCGGGTAAGCCGGTTTCTCCATCAAAATCAAAAAAACTGAGATGCCCCATCAGATCTGTCTCCACCGGATTTAAGTCCAGGTACCAGACACTGCGACCACTAAATAATCCGTCCATATCAAAGACGATCCTCCTCCTTACTCCTGCCTCTACCAATATGGGCTTTCGGGAACGCTGAGCTACCTGGGATCGATCTCCGGCTCCATCATTTCGAGTCCCATTGAGCGTATGTACGTGACATTGATGATTGACAAAAAACAGGTTGAAGCGGGGATCTGCCTGTGGTCCCATGGCATTATTCCATTTCAATTCATCGGCAGGACCTACCGGCAAGTTAAAATCATCAAAGAAGGTCATATTTGCTTTCAGGGCCAGCACCCGGCTACCGTCCCCACCCGCAAAGGTGAGTTCGGTAGCGGGACTGCAAATTTGTCCAAAACTGTTTAGTTTTTCGACTTTCACGTGGTAAGTCACATTATTAGCGATCGGCTGTATTTGAGCTACCGGATTGGGAGTGACGATCTGATACGGATTCTGGGGAGTACCTACGATAGTAGTCCCCGCGCTATTTTGTGTACTGCAACCAGTTGTGAAATCTATATTCTGAATTTCCGAAGGATCGGGCCACCATTGTATCCTGTATCCGCAGGGATCGGTACCGTCGGTACCCACAGTCCAAAGTTGACCTCCATGCCCGGCATTCGGATCAAAGTCCATCATGATGGTGGCTACGTGATCATCCCGGGTAATTTCTATTTCAGGAGCGGGCGCCAGCATCGCCTGAGATGCCGTCGCAGTTGTGTCCTGGCCCATCAAGGGAAAAAATGCCAGACTTAACCCAACCGAAAATATGCAGTTTCTCATTCTATTTTTATGAAAAGATAAGCATGGGGTTGTGCCCTGAGCGTGTTGAAAACAACATTCAATAAACCTGTGTTTGGAGAAAAATAGAGATGAGAAGTCGTTCTTACTTTAGAACAGAAATTATCAGATCTTATTATTTCCGGCACCGGATAATTTTTGCCCTCTCTGAAGGTTCTCTGATCTGAGGTTAATTTTTAGTCTCCATATCTTTCAGAATTTTGCGGATGGGTGGAAACCAACCTAAAAATCGTTCTACATTTCGGGTAATGAATCTGCCGATTTGAAGTGAGTATGACAATCGTATTGCCTTATTTTCGGCGGTTAATTGTCTCACTTCTTCGGTCAATCGTTGATGTTCTTCTTCATTGTTTTCCAGCACTCTATAGGCAGGTTTGATTTGTCGTGGATGTACAGCATGTTTTCCATGGAATTCAAATACGAGATATTTTGCCTGTTGAGCCGTGGGATTAGCCATGCCATGTGTGGTTCCGGCAGGATAGAATATAACCTGGTTGGATTCTACCTTTCTTCCCAGGGTCTCGATCTGGCCTTCGAGTACTAAAATCGCCACATCATAGGGATCAGCGTGCGGCTCATAACTGGCTCCGGGCATTAAATTTGAAGTATGGCAATGTAGTTTTCTCAAGCTGGAGGTTTGCCCTTCAAATAGAATCCCGTATTGAATCGCCTGACCGCTGCTTTTTGTCTGGACGGGTAGGCCATGGTAGAGCCCAAAAGGAAGTGATTCTAAGGGTGATGGATATTGATTAAACCATTTAAGCATCAAATAATTGACCGGTTCCTGTCCTCTGCCCTCTATGGTGTGCTGAAAATGAGCCGGGTAGTAGACAAAATCACCCCTTCCAAGTCGTTTGCGCCGGCCTTGATTTTCCGGCAGTTCGGGTAGGAACACATCCGCCTCACCCTGTAATACTATAAGAATTTCTTCTTCTTTATGAGTGTGTGGTGGATGTGGACTTGATCCGGGTGCCAGTACGGAGATATGGCAGGTAGTGTGTTCCATATTGGCGGTCGTTCCGTTGAAGATATGGTATGGCTTCCAGATTCTGGGAGGAGGCAATTCAAGGGGTAAGGTCAGGGGAAAGATTCTGCTCTCTGCCATGATGTAGCTGCCGGGAGTTTCGCTGGCTACAGGAGGCTGAACCAGGCGATTCACCTTTGCCAGATCATCTCCCTGTATTAGAATAACCGGTGGTCTGGGAAGGTCAAGCTGGGAAAACGGGTAGTCAAAATTATTCAGGTCGAGCAATCGTATTTCTGCGTCCGGAGTGGCATATTGCAGTAGCAGGGCAAATCTGTCCTGACCGCTGTGATTGGACGACCCATGCCAAACTTTACCGTCAAAAAATAATGCTTCTCCATCTGACATATCCGGTTGAAGTACCTGCACCTCGGGCTGCCATTGTTGGGCCCAGCTTAAGACTTGCTCCTGCGTGACGGCGTTTCTGCCTACTCCTGACTCGTAGCGTACCTGTTGAATCGTCTTTTCAAATTTATGACTAAAAGGGAGGAACTTTAAACCATTTTGACCATTGGTATTGCTCAGCCCTATCCATACATTCAGTGTTTTTCCCTGCCGGGGTGTTGACGCTTCGATATCACAATGCCAGTGATGTTGACTCCCAGCCGCTCGTTTGACTATACTGCAACCCCACAGGATGATATTTGGACCCAGGATTGCCGAAACCCGCTCCATAATAGCTGGGTGGGTGGCCATTTCATAAAATATCCGGGATCCGGCGGCATACCCTTTTTCCCAGTCCAGGGGTAGCTCACGCGGATGACGTTGTACCTCATTCAGAAAACTATGTGCTTCCTGGGTGCTAAGAACCCGCACAGGAGGCAGGTATCCCATTCGTTCAAATTGTGACTTCATTTCCGTAAATGTGATTGCTTTATCATTTCGAATCCCCATTCCGGCTAATCCATTTTGATCTTGAGTGCCGGTAAGGGCCTGGTCAAGGTAAATTCGATTGGGTATTTTAGCAAATAGTTTCCTGGCAACAAAATAATCTCCACCGGTCCATCCATCCCAATCGGCATCAGGCAGAAAACGACTGTGAAAACAAAAACCGCTGGTATTGATTTGTGTATACACGGGAGCCTGGCCAAAGTATTCACCAGTCGGAACTACCCGGTCTTTCGAGAATTTTACCCGCCAGAAGAGAATATCATCGGGAGTTTTTACGTGCCTGGCAATCTTTGCCAAAGCATGTGGATCTAAAAATTGATCATCATCGTCCAGGAAGAGGACCAATCCTTTGCGAACATGCTTGTAGAGAGAATTGAAATAGAGGTTAGGAGGAAAGACACGGTGGGCAAAATCCCTGCTGGGAGGAGGAACGGTGACTTGATTATCTACCGGGATAATCTGAATTTCATCGTACTTTTTCAGGTATTCAAAAGACTCCGGATCATCATAGGACACCAAAACCTGGTAGTTGGGATACGATTGGCTTCTGATACTTCTCAGGCAGTCTTCAAAGTAATGCGGTCGCCCGGAAGTGCGGACAAGAATGTTAAAGAAAAATTTCTTTTCCAAAATTGATTTCATAGGGCTGGCTTCGTACCAAAAAAGTAAACTGGAAATACAGATTCGCCAGATCTAATATACTGGGAGATTTTTAGAGGCTAATAAAAAACAATAACCTCTTGAGCCGACTTTCTCTCTAGAGCAGGTACTACTGCATCCTGGGACGGATATCCCACCGGGATTAATAAGAATGCCTTTTCATTCATTGGCCGGTTCAGAATTTTTTCGAGAAAGTTCATCGGACTGGGAGTGTGGGTAAGTGCCACTAAACCGACCTGATGGATAGCACTGAGCAGCATTCCGGTTGCGATACCCACAGATTCATTGACATAATAATTCTTCCTTCTTGATCCACCGGGAACTAAATCGTACGATTTTTTAAATACCACAATAAGCCAGGGTGCAATTTCAAGGAAAGGTTTGTGCCAGTCGGTTCCAAAAGGTTCCAGGTCTTCCAACCAATCGTCAGGCATGCGGCCACTATAATTGATTTTTTCTTCTGCCTCAGCGGCTTCCCGGATCTTCTTCTTGATGAGCGGATCAGAGATGGCGCAAAAAGTCCATGGTTGCTTGTGGGCGCCTGAAGGTGCGGTCGAAGCAGTCATGATCACATTTTCAATTACCTTCCTGTCAACGGTCTTATCCGAAAATGACCGAATTGACCTTCGTTGGTCCATAGTATGGAGGAAGTTCTCACTTCGATGATACATCTCAGGAGCTTCTACCACCGGATGATGGAAAGGAATGAAAGAAAGCTTTTGATCCATATATGAAATTTATAGGTCTCCCAACTGAGGTCTGATGATAATTTCTTCAACATCGGCAGCGGCACTCAATGCATAGGCTGACCAAAGGACATGGGCGATGTCCGAAGCCTGCATTAGCCTGGATTCAGGGAAGTCGGCTCCTTCCCAGGAAGCAGACCAGGTAGCACCTGGCATCAGGGCGGTGACGCGTATGCCCTGGGATTTTAACTCCTCTCTCAGCACTTTGCTGAACCCTAAAAGGGCAAATTTTGAAATTGTGTAGGAGCCACCATTCAGGTAAGCGATCTTACTGGCGATTGAACACATATTAAAAATATGTGGCTTTTCTCCTCCGGGCAGCAGATCAATCAATGACCGGGTGAGATGGTAAGCACTGTACAGATTGGCCTGAATCATCATTTCCAAATGGCCAGACCCTTCTTTCAGAATCTCCCCGGGTAAAAATATTCCTGCATTGTTCACCAGGATTTCAATTTGATCGACACTGTCATGCACAGACTTTCCGAAGCGGTGCACTTCACTTTCTTTGCTAAGATCCGCCTGGAAAGGGGTAAGATTTATAGATTTTTGTGCAAATTCCCTCTGCAGGTTCTCCAGATCGTCATTATTTCGTGCGCAGGTTATAATATCAAACCCTTTGTCACCCAGCAAACTGCAGATAGCATAGCCGATACCTTTGGTTCCTCCCGTGATCACTGCTACCGGGTTGGTTCTATTTTTGTGATTCATATTGCTTCGTCATTATACCCGGGCCACATCGGGTGCATCTTATATGGTCCGGGTGTTTATTGCTTAAAAATAAACTTAATTTAGCGGGCGAAGTTAAACCAGGTATGATTAGAGGATTGCTGTATCATTTCGGGCGATATATCATTATGATGGGAAATGCCATTTCCCGCCCGGAGAAATTGAGCATGTACTGGAAGGAAACCGTACGCCAGGGCTATGATATCGGGATCGGATCATTAATCATTGTGATGCTTATTTCGATCTTTATTGGTGCTGTAGCGGCTGTACAGTTTGCCTATCAATTGGATGGTACACTGGTACCAAACTATTACATAGGTTATGTGGTCAGAGATTTGACCATTATCGAACTGGCACCTACGATTACCTGCCTGGTATTAGCGGGCAAAGTCGGTTCCAATATAGCGGCCGAAATCGGGGGGATGCGACAAAAAGAGCATATCGATGCAATGGAGGTGATGGGAGTAAATACAGCTGCATATCTTATCACACCGAAAGTAGTGGCAGCTTTATTTGCCATCCCGTTATTGGTGGCCGTCGCTGCATTCCTGGCAGTCGGAGGGGGTTATGTGGCCAGTGTACCCACCGGGTTGGTCACGCATGCTGAATATGTTCAGGGATTGCGCGCCTTCTTCGTGCCTTACAACGTCTTCATGATGTTTGTGAAGGCAGTTGTTTTTGCCTTCATTCTGACCTCTGTTTCTTGTTATCAGGGATATCATGTACAGGGTGGAGCGATCGAATTAGGTAAAGCCAGTACCAATGCTGTGGTGGTGAGCGATATTTTGATCCTGCTATCCGACTATATCATTGCGATTTTATTGACCTCATGATTACAGCAAAACACATATATAAGTCATTCGAAGATGTCGAGGTGTTGAGAGATATCTCCATAGAATTCGAAACAGGAAAATGTAACCTCATCATCGGGAGAAGTGGAGCGGGCAAAACGGTGCTCCTCAAAATCCTGGCCGGTTTGATGAATCCAACCAGTGGAGAGGTTTGGTATGATGATGTCAATTTTTCTACCCTCAACCGACACCAGATCCGGGAGATCCGTATGCAAGTCGGCATGTTGTTTCAGGGTTCAGCCCTGTTTGATAGCATGTCGGTGGAAGATAACATCCGTTTCCCTCTGGATATGTTTACAAATCAAACTCGTAAGGAAAAAGATAACCGGGTAAACTATTGCCTGGAAAGGGTAAATCTCACCGGTAATAACAAGAAATTTCCCTCTGAGATAAGTGGAGGGATGCAAAAACGGGTAGGTATAGCCAGATCGATTGTGCTCAAACCACGCTACCTATTTTGTGATGAACCCAACAGTGGTCTGGATCCCAAGACTTCCATCCTGATCGATGAACTGATCAACAGCATCACTGAAGAAAACAATATGACAACGATTATAAATACCCATGACATGAACTCCGTCATGGAAATTGGAGACCGGATTAATTTGCTCTATATGGGAGAACTCACCTGGTCAGGCAACAAGGGTGAGGTACTGGAGAGTGATAATAAGACCCTTAATGACTTTATTTTCGCGTCTCCATTCCTGCAGAAACTCAGAGAAACTGCTCTGAAAGGTTAATTTTTGGAAGAAAAAAGCCCGTGATCTGACATTTCAAATCCGGGCTATTCGACTAAGGTCTCAAAATAAGAAAACTACTTCTTTATCTAGGATCTCACTTAAGAGATAGATACTCAATTGTTTAAAGGTTAACGCTTTTTCTAATAAAAAGGTTTACAATCTTCTGGTAACATATATAAAAAATTACCAATTAAAGATTTAACAAATATATTGTCTACAAACGGCTTATCCTAGCTTTTTGTCTACTTGTTCGATGAAAAATTATCCACAATATGTATATAACTGTTGAAATTAGCTTCTATCCCCTTGACCAAGCCTTTGGTAGTCAGATACTTGAGTTTATCGCTGATTTGAAGCGAGCTCAGGAGCTTAAAATCAGGACCAACAGTATGAGCACCCAGATTTCCGGTGAATTCGATGATGTATTCAAATGTCTCCAAACGGCAATTAAGAAGGCATTTAGTAAGGAAGCCAGATCCGCACTGATACTGAAGATGTTTAACGATCAGCTCGAATTGGACTGGTTGGAGCTCAATCATGATTAAGAGCACTAAAAAGGTGGGAAAAAGGTTGGCTTTTCAGAACATACGCCGGTCCGGTTAACAATTCGTATGGTCCTGTCGGGATGGTAAAGACATTCCATGACTGCAATGGAAATTGAATCGTGCAGAACCAGGCAGTCTGCTCAATACTTGGGACAAATTATTCCAAAGAGTATATATTTGAATTACTTTTGACCACATGCTCCTCAAGCCGATGCAGTATTATCCATGGTACATGATTTCCCCACTACTGATCCTGCTGGGGTTGCTGAGCTGTAAATCCGTTCCTTTCCAGCCCGAACACTACGAGGGAGATTATCTGATCATAGGTGATGGCGGTGGTTATACCGGCTGGGAAAACCGCTATTATATCACCGCCCGGGGAGCTGTATACCTGCAATCTGGAAGGGATACTACCTACTTGAAGCAATCAAATATTGACAAACGGATAGCCAATCAGGCTCTGAGGAATGTGAGAGCATTGGACCTTGTCAACTATGAATACTCCAATCCGGGAAATGTCTACAAGTTTTTGGCAATGTCGATCGATGGCATACACAACCGGATTGTATGGGGGGGAAATCAAGATCAGATAAATCCGGCAATTACCAATTTGTACCAGCTATTAAACTCATCCTTACAAAAGAAAGACAATCTATGACAAACAAATACTTTTTGGGAATATGCCTGGTGTTCTTTGTATTTGGAAATATAAAGGCACAATGGGGGGACAAAGAAAAGAGAGGAACCGTAGATCTCAGCAATGTCACCATTCAACCCTTTCATTCCGGAAAATTTGATTTCGGAATCAGCTCAAGGGACGTTAAAAATAAATTCAGTCTTCACTCGATTGCCGGCGAGGCGTTACGTCTTGGGGGTGGAGTCGAGGTCAAAGTACTGCTGCAAACTGATCGAGGCAGCTTGTGGATAGAGGGGCGGATAGATCAAAATACTGCGCGTAACCTGGACAAGACGGCACAGCGTAACCTGTTTGTCAAACATGCCCTGGTTAAGAGTGGAGTAAGCTCCATTGATGATATTCAAGAGATAGCTTACCGCAGGGAAGGGGCAATAGATCATTATAAATTGCAGCTTCAGCATCAGGGGATTCCAGTGTGGACCAATCAGCTGAGTCTGCACCTGGACGAACAGCAATTTCAATTGATGGGAAACATTCAAAACCTCTCTTACGAAGAAAAGCAAGTCTTGCTGGATGAAGATCAGGCAATGGGTGTGGCTAGCGCGAGGCTGGCAGACGAGGGTATCCATATCATCGATGATCAAAAGAAGGATAAACTGAGTTTCATCTTGCAGGATGACCACCGGGAGTTGGTATGGTATGAATATGAAGGACACTTCCTATTGGCATGGCATGTATCCGTGCATCCCAATCTGATGACCCGTTGGGAGTATTTCATCGATGCCAATGACGGTTCGATCCTGGATAAATATGAAAGTCTATGCAAAGTACACCATCTGCCACCTGATAGTTTCTTTGATGGTCAATCGGTAGGTTCGGGTCTGGATCTGGATGGTGAGATGCAGACGATCCAAACTTATCAGATCGGCAATGTACATACCCTGATCGATGTGACCCGTTCAGATATGTTTGATCCGCGAGGCAGTATTCCCGGGAATCCAATCGGAACCATTATTACCCTTGACGCGATTAACACTTTTCCCGGTTCCGATGATTTCAACTACCAGGATCTGGTTTCGAATAGTACAACCTGGAATAATCCGGATGCGGTATCTGCTCATGTGAATGCTGCAAAGGCGTATGAATACTTTCTGCAGTTCTTTAATCGAATCAGCATCAATGGTCAGGGTGGAAATATTATTTCGCTGATCAATGTAGCCGATGAGAATGGAGAGAGAATGGACAATGCATTTTGGAACGGCAAAGCCATTTTTTACGGTCGGGGCAATCAGGCCTTCTCTTCTCCATTGGCCCGGGGACTGGACGTGGCGGCACATGAATTGGGACATGGGGTGATAGAGACTTCTGCCAATCTACTTTATCAGGGAGAATCCGGAGCTTTGAATGAGTCGTTTGCGGATGTCTTTGGGGTACTTGTTGAAAATGAAGACTGGCTTATTGGCGAGGATATTGTCAACAAAAGCGTATTTCCGGTCGCCTTAAGAAATATGGCCGATCCCCATAACGGTGGCACCGGTTTGAATGATAATGGCTGGCAGCCGGCGCATTATGACGAACGGTTTAGCGGACGGCAGGACAATGGTGGCGTACACATTAACAGCGGCATACCCAACCGGGCATTTTATCTATTTGCCACCCATATGGATGTGGGAGTGGAGAAAGCGGAGCAAGTCTATTATTCGGTGCTTACGAATTACCTGACGCGTTCCAGCCAATTTGTCGACATGCGGGTTGCGGTGATTTCTGCAGCAAGATCTCTGTATGGAGATCAGGTCGCCGCGGCAGCCGGACAAGCCTTTGATCAGGTAGGCATACTCGGAGATCAAACCGGAGATTATACTGAGGATGTGGAAGTAAATCCAGGTCAGGATTTTATTTTATATACCAGCTTTGAAGATGGCCTGCTCCATTTAATCGATGCCCAGGGAAATTCACTCACGGGCAATGATCCTCTTTCGGAAGTGCCTCCGCATAATCCTCCTTCGATTACCGATGATGGTTCGCTAATCATGTATGTTGCGGAGGATCGGACCATTCGTTACATCCAGTTTAATTGGGGTGCTGGTACCTATGCAGAGGACATCTTTGATGATAATCCCATTTGGCAGAATGTTGCCGTTTCGAAGGATGGCACCAAAGTGGCAGCGATACTTGACGCAGTGAATGATTCCATCTATGTCTTTTCTTTGGAGCAAGGCAATTTTCAAATCTACGAACTTTCTAATCCCACCACTGCTAATGGAGAGATAAACACGTCAGACGTCCGGTTTGCCGATGCTTTGGAATGGGATCATACGGGAGAACTTGTCATGTATGACGCTTTCAATTCACTGTCTAAACTGGAATCACCTCAATCCTTTGATTATTGGGATATTAATTTTATCCGGGTTTGGGATGCAGAAGCAGATGATTACGGTGATGGTAACATCGTAAAGCTGTTTACAGGACTGCCGGAACAAATCAGTATTGCTAACCCGACCTTTTCCAAGAATTCCCCCTACATTATTGCCTTTGATTATCTGGATGAATCAATCGGACCTGATGCGCTTAAAGTACTGGGGCTGAATTTGGAGACCTATGATCTGGGCACCATTTACGAAAATACCACGACCCCGGGATATCCGAGCTTCTCCCGATCAGATGAACGGATCATCTTCAATGCAAAAGGTGAAACTCAATCCGGCATCATTGATGTACTGGGAATTATTGACTTAGCAGATGATAAGATCAACAGCCAGGGTAATGCCTCGGTATTTTTTCAGAATGCCGTATGGGGAGAGTGGTTTAGCAATGGTGAGAGAACCCTGGTAAATATCCTGGAAGGTGATCAGGAGACCGGGGAGTTGACCTATTATCCCAATCCTACAGAATCAGAGTTGTTTTTAGAAGCAGATTGGTTGGCAAATCCGGGAGACCTGCAAATCGATGTGATATCTATCGATGGCAAATTGGTATCAAAAAACCGGTTTGGTGGAAATAG
>JAGQWZ010000222.1 GCA_020436835.1 Saprospiraceae bacterium
ATGGTGAAGAACTTGAATTCGGGCACCCGCAGACTCTCCGGCCGATTTTTTGGGGCATAATACTGTTTTTCTTCTTTTTTCCACTCGTGTTTCATAGAACTCCCGGCTTGACTTTTTATAAGAGCTTTCGCTACATCCACCTACCTTTAGGAAACCCAATAATGGATTATTATATTGGGAGAAATGTATGAATATAATTCGAAAATGAAGCAGTACCTCCTTCAATCAGTTCTTGCCCTGGTCATATTTTCATTCGTTGCTGGTTGTCGTCAGACACCTGTGCAAAGTCATGATGCGGGAATAAAATTAAATGCGCTTGAAAGCTATGTGGCTCAAAGGGACATGCAGGCACCCTGGGAGGTTAGCGATACCATCGCAGGAGAAGGTTACCATCTCTACATTGTCCGTATGATTTCTCAGGAATGGTTGT
Source organism: Saprospiraceae bacterium (assembly GCA_020436835.1). Classification (GTDB taxonomy): domain Bacteria; phylum Bacteroidota; class Bacteroidia; order Chitinophagales; family Saprospiraceae; genus JABDMH01. The sequence goes on from JAGQWZ010000222.1 coordinate 431, forward strand.
CGTCAAAGGAATTGAAGGATCCCGTATGGTGGCATTGGCTATCTATTGTTGTACCTGACAGCATCCGGAGCAATACCGGAATGCTTTTTATCGGTGGGGGAAATCGCGAGCGGGCTCAACCGGATAAAGTGGGAGATCAATTTATAGAGACCGCATTGATGACCCGGTCGGTCGTAGCGGAACTACATAATGTTCCAAACCAACCCCTTGAATTTATAGGGGATGATTTCGGTCCGCGGGTTGAAGATGAAATCATCTCATTAGGTTGGCGAAAATTTCTCGAAGGAGGAGCCCGGGACGAAGATATCCAGTGGTTGGCCCGGATGCCCATGACCACCGCAGCCGTGAGGGCCATGGATGTGCTTCAGGCTTTTTCTTCAAGGCACCCGGGCAAACCGCTCGAAAAATTTGTCGTAGCCGGTGCTTCCAAACGGGGATGGACTACCTGGACCACCGGAATGGTGGATGACCGGGTGACGGCCATCATTCCCATCGTCATCGACATGCTTAATGTAATCCCATCCTTCGAGCATCACTGGCGGGTATATGGCAAGTGGGCTCCTGCCGTAGGTGACTATAACCGTGAAGGGATCATGGAATGGCAGGGATCCAGGGAGTATGAGCGCCTTATGAGTCTGACTGAACCCTTTTCTTTCCGCGATAAGCTGAGTCTGCCTAAATTAATCATTAATGCAACCGGAGATCAATTCTTTCTCCCGGATTCATGGAAATTCTACTGGGATCAGCTCATTGGGGAGAAACATCTGCGTTATGTTCCGAATTCCGAACACTCCATGCGGGAGACCGACGCCTGGTCCACTTTACTGGCTTTCTACCAAATGATCGTCGAGGAGACTCCGAGGCCGGATTTCAACTGGCAGGTTCAGGAAGGAAAGATTCATATCGAGACCGATGAAAAATTTATACCCGATGAAATTACGTTGTGGCAGGCCTCCAATCCTTCCGCCCGTAATTTTCAGGTAGATTCTATCGGCAGAGCCTATATACCAACACCCATACCCATTACTTCCGACGGAAAGTATGATATCGGCGTAGACCCACCCGCTGCGGGGTGGAGAGCATTTTTTGTTGAATTGACTTTCCGGCAACCGGAAAAGGTACCCCTGAAATTAACCACCGGAGTCATCATTACGCCGGATACCTATCCGTATGCCAAATTTGAAAGTGAACATCCCATGGGCACCCGGTAAGCGGGATCAGGGAATCATAAACCAAACTCCGGAATTAATGTCATTAAGTTAATGATTGATTCTGTTAAGGAACTCAATTTATTGTAAGCAGTGATAGTGGCAAATCTTAGCATGTCGAAGGATAGTCGCCGACCTGAATCCAAAATTTTCGAGCTTAACTTAACGGCATCGACTCTGGAAAATTGGTTCAAAAGTCCAATGCAATGACTTCGTGATCCAAAATTGAATCTATGGTCAGGTGCACAATTCCGTCTTCAACCTTAAATGGCGGTTTGAGACCCGAAACCAGTAGTTTTAATCCCTTTACCTCCCGGTTATCAGACAAAGTGATTGCTACCTGTTGTTGGCCCAATGGCAATATCTCGCGGTAGGGTCCCTTTAGCATCATCGGATTGGTAAAATTGACTAAATGTACCGTCATGGAACGATCCTGTTCCCATATGGTAACATCTAAAATTCCCGGTCCAGTCACTCGCACCGGTGGTTTATCCCCCAAGGACCAACGGAAAATATTCTGCAATAAGCGGCAGTGATCGGTATTGAATATTTGCCAGCAGGTCCGGTCAATATCCCAGGGAATATAGGCTACGCTGCCACGACCATATTCTCTCAAATATAATTCGCGGATTCCGGTACCGGTCTCCCGGGGATACACATGTTCCATCGGCAAATCCGGATAGGAGGGAATTAGAGTAATGGGAGATGGAAAATCAATCACCGGCTTCACTTTCTGTCTCCAGATGCCATTGATTATTCTGCTGGTATTTTCCAGGCCTTCCAGTACTGTATGGTATTGGCCGTTCTCCCGGTTTATCTCCAGGTAGGAATTTCGCATCGGTCCTTCCACCTCCTCCCCGGCATCGACGCCAAATAAGTCCGCCAATCCAAAATTTGATTTTTTCGTGCCTTCTTCATCATAAAGAGAGGTCTGGAAGGTGGCAATCAGATTTCCACCATTGCGTACAAATTCTTTAATCCGGGTACATTGCTGATCAGATAGTGCGGCAACATTTGGGAGAATTAAAAGCCGGTAATTTTTCAGATTTTCACTATCCAATAGTTGATCGTGGACCATTTCAAAGGGTATACGTGCTTCGATCAAGGTATGGTATACGCCATTTTCATGGTCACCGAAATCCTGCTGCCAGGCCTGACCACCATAATACCTTTCGGTCTGTTCTGAATAGACGATGGCCACATCGGCGAGCGACTTTTTATTGCGTAGATATTTTTCATTCCGGTAATGCCATTCATATAATTCCCGGACGATCGGCAACCATCTTTGGTCGTAAAGTACCCCACTGAACTTCGCAAACCAGGGACGCATGTTGTTCGCAGTACCCTCCAGTACCCATGTACGCAATTCCGCCTGGCTCTGTACGGAATCTTTCCAGCGATATTTTTCTTCAATACCTACGGAAAAGATCCCACCTAGCGGCTTCATCCCCATGGTGGCCCTTAATTCCTTGGCCCGTTTACCATTTGACCAGGGTGGAATAAAACCGCTTCTGGCCTGATGATCCGTGAAAAAAATATCGGAATTTTCGCCAGTAACCAAACGGTTAGGAAAACCATTTGGAATGAACCGGGAGGTAGCTTTGACCCGACGTATCGTCTGATCCCACAATTGCCACAATTGCCACAAACGTTCGATTCTCCAGTCGGTATATTTTTGATACACCGGGTTGGTACGTTCATGGTCCCGAGGTAATTCAAAACCGGAATATTCCTGAAAATTCTCCTGACAATGCTTACAATAGCAGATTCCATGTCCTGCCCACCGGTTGGAAAAAATGCCATCTATACCATAGCGTTGGATGATCTCCTCGTGCACTCTGGTCATAAAGTCGAAATTATAAGGACCAAGAGCACATGTCACCCACATGTCCGGATTTGCCCAATGTCTGCGCCTTTCACCTGCTTCAGTCACCATTATGTGGTCAGGGTGAGCCTGCATCTGGTCTTCCCAAGCGGCATGGGGATCGGTACGGGCAATAACCGACATTCCCATCTTCCGGCAACCCTCTACCAGATAGCCAAATGGATCGCTATCTCCAAGCCAGAGACTCCGGTGATGGAGAGGCACCTCCGTGGGATAATATGCCACTATTCCACCTGCACTAAGGCAAGCGGCATCCGCGTGGATCTCCTTAAAATAGTCCAACCAAAAATCGGGATCAAAATTTCCCGGATCGTTTTCTACCAAAACCAATTGTGCCCAGCGCATCGGTCGATCAAACCAGGTCACTTCCTCGATGTGTGGTCTGAGGGCAAGGGGAGTATTTAAGGTCAACCAGGCTCCACTTGTGGCGGTGGAGCGAACAAATTCCCGCCTCTTCATTTTAAGTCTTTTGCAGTAAGATAAAGATTCGGTTCCGTGGTTTCGTCATATCATTCCGGATATTTTAGAAACCGGTCCATTACCTGTACTCCTCCCACCAGAAGTCATTGTTCGGCTCCTCCCCCAATTTTACCACCGCTCCTATCCTGGGACAGGCAATCTCTTGTCCTCGTAGACTGGCTTCTGCGACAAATCGTTCCACTGGCTCTTTCCAGGAATGCATTGCCAAAGTAAATCCTGCCCAATGCACCGGAATTGCCAGACTGGCCCGGGCGTCTTTGGCTGCCTGTATGCACTCTTCCGGATACATATGAATTTGATGCCACAGTTCATTATACTGACCACATTCGGTAAAGATCCAGTGGAAGGGACCGAGCCGGTCACCTACCTCCTTAAAATGCTTACCATAACCACCATCGCCCGTCCAGTAAATGCGATGTTTGTCATTCCTCAGGACCCAACCTCCCCAAAGAGATTTTGTCCGGTCGGTAGGACCTCGGCCCGAGAAATGCCGGGAAGGGGTAAAAGTCAGTTCTATCTGATGAAATTGCAGGCTATCCCACCAATCCAACTCGGTGATCTGTGCGCTGGGTATCCCCCACCGTTCCAAATGCCGCCCCACTCCCAGTGCAACAATGTAAGTATCCACCTTTTCCTTAAGCCGGGATATACTGGCATAATCAAGGTGATCATAGTGATCGTGAGTGAAGAGTATGGCGTCCAGTTTTGGCAACCTTTCTATAATAGCTAACGTATCTTTACTGAATCTGCCGGAAACTATCGGACCGATAGGTGACGCATCTGGACCAAACATCGGGTCTATAAGCAGGTTTCGGCCCGCAAATCGCAGCAATAAAACAGAATGACCATACCAGATAAATCTCGGAATTCCATCATCTGAAGCAGCATCCGGTAATTCCTCCG
>JAGQWZ010000223.1 GCA_020436835.1 Saprospiraceae bacterium
ACCAACCGATCTGCTTCCCGGTAAAACATTCCGGAAGGGTCGATCGTGCCGACAAATTCTTCGTTGACAAAAACCTGTGTTCCTTTTGTACGGATGCGGTATACAATTTCATACCGGGTCGTTTGGGCAAAAATTATGGCATTGCGCTGTGTCGCGGGATATTCCTTGTAATAGTAATAGAGCATGGGCTCATGATAAATAGATTGAACTATGGCTTCTGCCGACTTGCCAAATCCTTTCTTACTGACTTTGTTAATTTCAGTCAATGAGAACAGTTCTGTTTCTTCATAGCTCCAGGGGACAAGTTCTGTTTTCCACTTGGAAGCCAGATCTCGGAATCTCGCAACATCGGAATTGACGCGGTTGGCACCAGGTTGGAATCCAATGAATGTCTTATTCATTAAATAGATGGCAATAATGAAGATGACAATACTCAGTATACTGAACATAAGGAACTACGTGACTTATTCAAATATAAGAATGTTCTCTAACCTCTTTCCGAATCGGGATATCTTGATAAATTTGTGCCTGGATATAAACTCCTACTTCTTTCCATTGTTTACCAAACGTTACAGGCTCTACTTTTTGTAGACGTTCTGACTGTTATATTACTTTAAAAAGATATTTATTATTTTACATCTGATTAACGTTTTACAATTACCCGAACATGAGTGTATTTGAACGCGCCTGTCTGATCATTTATCGTTTTGCCGAAAAAGGACTCGAAGTCTTTCTAATCAATGAACAATCCGAAGAAAGTTCGGTCTGGTCTATTCCTCAAAAAGACATTCCGAGATCAGAGAAGGAGTTGGTGAACGATGAAACAGACATCATAGAGATGGATCCGATTGAATCGGATGAAGGAAAACGTTTTCGAGCTATAGCTATTGAGGGAGATTATCATGACATTCCGTCAATGCGTAGTTTGATGAAGGAAGATGTAATTTATGTGAAGGATAAAATAAAAACCGTTATTCCTGAATTGGAACAAGGAACTTTTGTGGCTGTAAAGGAGGCTTTCAAGAAAGTCTTACCGCATGAATACACCATGCTGAAAGAACTGAAAGATATTCTAGCCGACCGGAATTTACTCAAGTATTTTTAGAACTCCTTCTTGCCGGTTGATCAAAGACCAATCAGACCTGAACCGGCTGGTCAGTCTTGTCGTCTCTAAATAAGAGCAGGAAGATGACCAGAAGTACACCGGCAATTGCCGCAGGAACTAACCAAAGACCAGACCAATTGATTACATCGTTAGTGGTGTAAGCTTCAGCAACTAACCCTCCGAATTTAGAGCCGATCGTCAATCCCACTCCGTATGTGGCAAAAGTAATCAGTCCCTGTGCTGCACTTTTTATACCCTTGGGTGCCTTCAAGTCTGTATAGATTTGTCCGGTTGCGAAAAAGAAGTCATAGCAAATGCCATGCAGCACAACTCCGATATAAAGCATCCACACACCACTATCCAATCCAAATTTAAACATCAAGTAGCGAATGACCCAAGCACCCATTCCCAGTAGAAGGATGTTCCTCACTCCCCATCTCTTGAGAAAGAAAGGAAGGGCAAGCATAAAGAATACTTCAGATCCCTGCCCCAGGATGGCCATAATGGTTTCTGTATTTGGTAAGCCTGCTCCATTGGCAAGAAATACGTTAGCATAGCTATAATAGAATGAAAGAGGTATGCAAAGAAGGACGGAGCCAATAAAGAAGACCGTGTACGACCGGTCTTTAAACATCACCAATGCATTGGAGAAATTCTTGAGGACGGAAGCTTGATTGGGATTTGGAGGTGTGTCCGGAAGAAAAAAACTATAAATACCAAATCCGACTGAAATGACTGCCGGAATGATAAATATCAAATTTGTATTGCCAATATCCAGCGTACCTACAACCACATTTGATACGATCCAGGCAATAGTACCTAATACTCTCAGTAGAGGAAAATCCTTAGCCACATCCGAACTTTGATTCATGGCGATGGCATTTGTAAGCGCAATGGTTGGCATAAAAAGGATAGAGTAAAACAGCATACCCCAATAGAATGCTCCGATACTCTGAGTGGCGCTGAGGAAGTATAATACAGCACCACCGACGATATGCAAGACACCATTGACTTTCTGAGCAGCAAAATATCGATCGGAAATGGAACCGACAAAGAAAGGTGAAATCATGGCGCCGATCCAGGCCAGAGCATAGATGGTACCTATCTCTCCGCCGGTAGCATTCAGGGAATCTGTCAGATAGCGACCCATAGCGACAAACCAGGTGCCCCAGATGTAATACTCGAGAAACATCATGGTAGAGAGCTCAAATCGGACTTTCGCGTTCATTGATTGTTTTTTTTGGCAGGCCTGAATTTACTTCTTTTTTCTTAATGTCCTTGCCAGGTGTAATCTTCTGATTGAGATCTTTGAATTGGAGCAACTCGATTGACGAGAAACCTGCGCATTCCGGTCAAAGCAGAACTTTTCTTAAATTCTATTATGTTATTTTTCTGGCCAATAATTCCCATCTTTAAAGGCTAAAATTCCGGCTTATGGCAATCTATGAAACGCATTTTCAATTTCCAGGGCAAGTGGCTTTTTATCGGGGTAAGGTGCGTGATGTTTATACCGTAGGTTCGCATCTGATCATGGTTGCGAGTGATCGTATTTCAGCCTTTGATCATATATTGCCTAAGCCTATTCCCCATAAAGGACAGGTTTTGAATCAGACCGCGGCATTTTTTCTCAATGAAACCAGAGATATCGTTCCGAACTGGTTGATTGCTAACCCGGATCCTAATGTGGCAGTCGGTTTACACTGCGAACCGGTCAAGCTTGAAATGGTCGTGAGAGGATATTTGGCCGGGCACGCCTGGCGGGAGTATGCTGCCGGTAAAAGAGTCCTTTGCGGAGTGCCGATGCCCGATGGTTTGCATGAGGGCGATCCCTTTCCCGAACCAATTATTACCCCGGCCACCAAGGCTGACTCCGGCCATGACGAAGATATCAGTGCCTCTGAAATACTTTCCAGAAAGATAGTCAGTGAGGACCTTTGGGAGAGACTGACTTACTATTCCTCAGCACTCTTCAAAAGGGGCACGGAAATGGCGGCAAAGCAGGGATTAATTCTGGTGGATACCAAATACGAATTCGGACTTGTGGATGATACAGTTTATCTCATCGATGAGATCCATACACCGGATAGTTCCCGTTATTATTATGCAGATGGATATGAAGAAAGGCAGAAGA
>JAGQWZ010000224.1 GCA_020436835.1 Saprospiraceae bacterium
AAAAATTTCGCAGCACAACTTGATAAGGCCGTCAGGAGGGGGTTGAAACTCTGGTGGCAGGTCTACAAGACAGTCCTCATGATTGGCATTATCTAATATGATAAGACGATGGGGTACAGTCTTCTCAATCAAATGGAACAGCTTCTTCACCCACGAGGCAGGCGGATCAATTTCAGCCAGTATTCTCTTTATCGCTTCATTGTTACGATTAATCCGGTATATTACTTTATCCCCAAGCGGTTTCCTGATCCATACATCGTGCTTTTCTTTTTGATGTGAAGTCTTATGTAGTTTGCCGGCCCGGGCCCGATAGACTTCTGCTGCGTGTGTACGGCTGGCCCGAGCAATCCGCTCCAGATCACCCCGCACATTCGAGGGTGGTCTTGCCGCTGCTTTACGCACATCAATTCCCCATTGGTGATCCAAGTGATTCGGTAAATCTATTTGGATTCGGCAAAGTTTGTAGTGTTCTTCTGCTTTGAATGGAAGATCAAGATAGCCACCAGGTATGATCATTCGCTTGTTTCGATAAATATAGAAACCCTGATGTGAATTCCACCCGTACAGTCCTGCACCCTGGAATGTTTCTTCTTGAGACCGCTTTGATACATGTGGCAACACGAATGGCCTTACGGTGATCTGATGATCGTCCAAATACTCTACTGATAAGTGCTGGGTGAATTCATTAGACTTCAGGAATGGATCCCAGGGCTTACATCGGTGGCGTCCGACAAAAATTGTAACATTATCCCGGCCAGCCAGATACCGATGAAATACCATCTCCAGATAACGTGCCACCGTACCAAAAGCCTCCAGAAAAGAACTACAAGCATCCTGGCCCCGGTTAACTTTAGACCGAATAATTCGGTCAAGCTTTTGACATAATACTATAGTGCCAGATTCCAGGCTGTCGAGCACGGCCAGTTGCTCATGAGATTCCCGGGGCGCCTCTATGCCCAGCTCCCATTTTCCTGAGTCACACACATGCTCCAGATCCCAACTCCGAGTTGCAGAGTTGCCTTCATGGGTCTTTGTATGTACTGTAAGCAGTTTACATTGTGAAAATGAAGCGGTCTTAAGACCAAGTCCGAATCGCCCTAAATCCTCTACATGACGAGTCTCAAGGGGACTCTGGCTGCCCAACCGCATTGCTTCGCGAAGTTGTCCTTCGGTCATGCCTCTTCCGTCATCCAGGACTCGTATCCAGGGATCGCCATCATTCCAGTCATAATCAACCTTAACAGTTCGTGCGCATGCATATATACTGTTGTCGATTAAATCTGCAATTGCCATCGGGAGGTCATATCCAAAAGCACGAAGAGAAGAGATCATTGCCGCGGGGCGTGGTGAACATTCTTCATGATTATTGGATGATTTGGCTGATATCATTTGTCAGAATCTGCCTATCAATTTCATAATTAAGAAATCTAGTTTATCATGTATTATCTTATTTGATGGTTAAGAATATTTTATAAACTACACTAGCTATCTTATTCGCAAGAAGTGGAGGTACAGCATTCCCTACTTGTACATATTGGGCTGTTCTCGGACCACAGAAAAAATAATTATCCGGAAATGTCTGAATTCTGGCAGCTTCTCTGACAGTAAATGTTCTACATTGTGCAGGATCGGGATGAATATAATAATGACCATCTTTAGAGATATGGCTTGTTATCGTTTTGGCTGGTTCATGTTCAAGATGAACACGAAAACGATCAGCGAATTTTCCCACAGATACTGCCTCCGCTACATTTTTATGTTTTGGTAATAGTTTAACGGGATAGTCAGCCAATATTGGTGATCGGCGATGCATTTTGGCGAAACTTGATGCAAAAAGATATCTGTGCAAATCTCCAATGATGTGAGCTCTACCCGAATGATTACAGACACCACCAATTCTTTCATCATAATACCAATCAGGACGATGAGAAATTTTCCTGGAAGTGGGAACAAATTCGGCTCCCGCACCATGCCTGAAATTCTTCAGATTATTAATCGTTTCAACAATACTCTCAAACAATGATCTCTCAATTTCTGAGGCAACACCATTTGCTGTTAATTCTTTTAATGATTTTACCCAACTTTCATCTGTATCCTGTAGTGTTAATCCATTTGACCGGGATATCTGGCTCCGTATTTGTGGCAGATCATTGATAACCATGTCAACAGTTACAGAGGATTCCCGGGATAAAATCTCTGGTTGAATATCCAGGTCAGATCTCACTCCCAGCAGTATCAACCGATGGCGCGTCTGGGGAATACCATATTTTTCAGCCTCAATTATAAAGTCACCAATGTCGTAGTACGGATGATGGTTCAAGTCATGTGATCGAGGTTTGTGTACCAGAGAGTAAATTTTATAGCCGGGAGAGCGCATACTTTTTTTACTTTTTCCATAGAGATTTTTGTAAGCCTTAACAGGATCTCTTAAATCATCAAGGATTTGTCTAAAAATTTTTTGCCCACGTATCGTTGAGGAGAGTAATCCCTTTACATTCTCCATCA
>JAGQWZ010000225.1 GCA_020436835.1 Saprospiraceae bacterium
GAAACAGTTTCGAAGAAGGTACCAAACCTGCAAGATTAAATACCATGTCCTTGAAATCGGGTGGTTCATCCCAGACCGTCATTATACATGCAATATTTTTTTACTTTCTGAGTTTAAAGAAATGGTTGAAGACTAAACCCACTGATCACCATGCAGATACTTCAACTCTGTAAGAAGTTTCCATTTCCCCTCAAGGACGGTGAATCCATCGCCGTGACCTACCTGGCTCAGGGACTTTACAAACTTGGTCATCAACTTACTCTTTTGGCGATGAACACTACCAAGCATCCGGTTGCAGTTAACCGGGTCAAGCATAAGTTGGCACATTACAAGGCGGTGCACTTCACCAGGCTGGACAATGAAGTGAAGCCTCTACATGCTTTTTTGAATCTTTTTTCTTCCGATTCCTACAATATTAGCCGCTTTGACAACGAAGCCTTTAGATTGAAACTCATCGAATTGCTGAAAAAGCAACGATATGATGTGGTTCAGCTTGAGTCGCTTTATCTCACCCCCTATATCGATATCATCCGGGCTCATTCCGATGCCAGGATCGTGCTGCGAGCCCATAATGTAGAACACGAGATCTGGGAAAGAATGTCAGCAAATGAACCGTTGGCTCTGCGAAGATGGTACTTTGAATACTCAGCCAGAAAACTGAAAAAATATGAAATCGATCAGTTAGCCCTGATCGATGAGCTTTTGCCAATCTCACCGGTGGATGAGCAAAAATTCCGGAAGATGGGATATCGGGGAAGTTCACTATCTGTTCCAATCGGTCTTGATCTGGAACAATTTGAATACCGGGAGGTGAAGGCAGAAGTGCCCTTGTCTGTATCTTTCATCGGCTCGCTCGACTGGATGCCGAATATTGAAGGACTCAATTGGTTTTTGGATGCTATCTGGCCGCATTTAAGCACGATTTTCCCCAATCTGAAGCTTCACGTTGCGGGAAGGAATTGTCCTGATTGGATCAAGCAGATGGAGGGTAATAATGTCATTATCGAAGGGGAGGTAAAAGATAGCCGGCAGTTCCTTTTGCAGCATCCGCTTACTGTGGTACCACTATTATCGGGTAGTGGAATGCGAGCCAAGATTCTCGAATCAATGGCGTTGGGCCGGGTTGTCATCAGTACGCCCCTGGGTTTGGAAGGAATTCCCGCCAAGGATAAACATGCCGTTTTGCTCGCCGACACGGCGCAGGAGTTTATCCGCAAATTCAGATTCTGCTATCACCATCAACGCCATCTTCCAACGATCAGTGAAAATGCACGGAAGATGATTGAATCGAACTTCGACCATTTGGAGATTGCCAAAAGTGTCGAAGCAGTATATAGTTCGAAGGTGTGATGCAGTACTCTGAATAAGTTGGCGGTTTCATAGGCTTATTTAAGAAGTAGTCATATTTTTGCAGCCTTACCATTACAGTCGATAGCTGCCTTGAAACTTCTGGTCCTTTCTTCGAGATTTCCCTTGCCTTTAGAGAAAGGAGACAAACTCCGTCTTTATCATCAAATAAAATATCTTTCCCAGAACCACGAGATCATTTTAGTGACGTTGGCAGAGAAACCTTTTGATCAGACACTGGTGAAAGATATGCAGGCATATTGCACAGAGATTTATGTAATACCACTGGATCGCAGAGTCAATTTATTTAATGCCGCCTGGGGACTTTGGCAGGGACTTCCCCTCAACATTGGTTATTTCTATAGCCGGGCAACCAAGCGAAAGATTGATGGTATTATCGAGAAGACCAGACCAGATTTAATCTACGTGCAATTACTTAGAATGGCGCCCTATGTCCGGTACCGGTCTGCTCAGGAAATGTCGATAGACTATATGGATGCTTTTTCTCTCCGGGTTCTTCGCCGGGCAAAGCAATCCAATATATTAGTCAGGTTTCTCTGGGCTATCGAAGCAAAATTACTGGAGAGACAAGAGAAAACCTACGCAAAGCAATTCAAAAATCGGTTTATCATTGCCAACCCGGACCGGCTCTTTCTGGAACAACGCAAATTAGTGGAGGATTTGACCGTACTGAGAAATGGAGTAGATACTGCTTTCTTTCAGCCGAAGCCAACAGTGGAGAAAGAATTTGATCTGGTTTTTGTCGGAAATATGAGTTATCATCCCAATATACTGGCAGCTGAATACCTGGTGGAGGAAATTGCTCCGCTCCTCAAGAAGGAATACCCGGGATTGAAGGTGCTGATCGCGGGCGCCGATCCTGTTCCCGGGGTGAAGAAGTTGGCAAGTGATGAGGTGGTGGTCAGTGGTTACATGGAGGACATCCGCGAAGCATATGGGGCAGGAAAGATATTCGTAGCACCTATATTTGCAGGAAGTGGAATGCAGAATAAGATTTTGGAAGCCATGGCGATGGAATTACCGTGTGTCACGACCCCCCAGGTGATCGATGCGATAGGAGGAATTGAAAATCTCGTCTCTTCCGCCGCGAACTCCGGGGAATTTGTAAAGCACTTGCTGAATTTATTGGGAAATACAACGAAGAGAATGGAATTGGGAAGACTCAGTCGGGAATATATTGTCAAGAATCTTAGTTGGGAGGCATCTTGCAGCCCTCTTGACAAACTGAATTGCCCATAAATTGTTAATCTACTGTCTGTTTTGAATGTTTGAACTATTATGAGTGATTTGAATACTGTTGAGGAGGCTGTGGCAGAGATCAAGGCGGGGAAGGTAATCATTGTAATCGATGACGAAGACCGGGAGAATGAAGGTGATTTTATTTGTGCTGCCGAATGTATCACCCCCGAAATAATAAATTTTATGGCCAAACACGGCCGGGGTCTTATTTGCGCTCCGATCACGGAGGCTCGTGCACGGGAATTAGAACTTGACCTTATGGTAGAACAAAGCACTGCCTTGCACGCTACAGCATTTACTGTATCGGTTGACTATAAGGGTAAGGGATGTACGACCGGGATCTCCGCCTATGACCGGTCTACTGGTATCCGGGCGTTGGTAGACCCCGCCACAAGACCTGCCGATTTTGGCCGGCCGGGACATATTTTTCCTCTGAAGGCGAAAAACGGAGGTGTACTACGCCGCACCGGTCATACGGAAGCAGCTATCGATCTGGCTCGCATGGCGGGATTTGCTCCGGCTGGGGTCCTGGTAGAGATTCTGAATGAGGATGGGAGTATGGCCAGATTACCCCAGTTGGTAAAGATTGCCAGGCAGCATGATTTGAAGATCATCACGATCAAGGATCTGGTAGCATATCGAATGACTACCGAACGAATTATCCAAAAAGAACTAGAGGTGGATATCGATTCGAAATGGGGACCATGTAAGGTAATCGCATACAACCAAATCACCACCGGAGATACGCATCTGGCCATACTGGTCGGCACCTGGGATGCAGATAAACCGGTGCTGGTTAGGGTCCACTCTTCGACAGAGTCCAGCGACATTCTTGGCGTACTCTTTGAGCACAACAAAATTCAGCTACACGATGCCATGGAAGTCATACAGCGGGAGAAAAGTGGAGTTTTACTTTATATGCGTCATAGTGAAAAGAATGGAACCCTTCAGAAGTTGAGAGAACTGCATAGCAGAAGCAATGCATCAGGCGGTGAGCAACGTGATTATGGAGTGGGAGCCCAGATCTTGAGGGATTTAGGCATATCAAAAATCAAACTTCTTACTAATAATCCGAGGAGGCGGGTAGCTCTGGACGGATATGGGTTGGAAATTGTCGAGAACGTAGAATTGTAATCAAAAGGTAGGACAAGCTCCCCCTTCATCTTCATAGTTCCCCCAGTAGCTGATGGAAAGTTCAAAGGCGCCCTGGCCACTAGTGTATTTAACGACATCCCGGAGATTGAGGTCATAACTCATTCCGATAAATAATTCCCCGATTCCGAGGCCGATCAAGGCACCAAGATCATCCAGTTTCGGCCCACCCTCAAAATCTCTGACTCCTGCCAGCCAGGCACCCATGTGGAAGTTGAAGGCATCCGTATGATTTGGTTCAATGATAAAGACGGAACCTACCAGTGCCCGCATCGATTCTCCCTGATTTACAAAGAGGAGCCGGGGCGAGATTCGCAAGTTATCACTGCTGCGCAAAGTGCTACCGGCATGCAGCGTATATTTTCTTTTTAGTGGACTGTCAGATTTGTCATGTTGACTTTCATCCGTATCCTTCTTATAGAATGACACCTGTGGTTCGAGGACATGCTGAAGTGAGGCCCCGACAAAATACTGCGTGTTGGTAGTGACTGCGTTAACAAAATTTAATCCTACCGCCAAATCGCTGAAGCCAAAGTTGTTGCTCGGAAGGTCTTCTCCGGTAGCTCCACTGAAACTACTCACTCCATCAAACTGATCCTGAAAAACCAGGTTTTCATAAAGGATGTTTCTTTGACCGGTAATAATCTGGGCTCCGGCTGAAATATATTTTCGTTGATTTCTGGCCAGCGATTTATGAAAGCCTCCCGATACCGCAATCATATTGGTTGAAAGATCTACCGGGCTGGCCTGGTCCGTGATAAATTGCAACCCAACGCCGGCGGCATCTCCACTGAATGCGCCTGAGTTTATTTCGAAACGCAGGTCAAGGGCGGCACCAAAACTTGCGATGGATTTGTCAAGGGGCGCTCTCCACTGATCCCGATAGATGGCGGAAACCCGGTACTTTGCTCCAAATCCGCCGGTCAGGGCTGGATTTAATTGCAGAGGAGCACTATAGTACTGGGAAAACTGCAGATCCTGTCCTGATAATAGTCCCGAAGAAAAACAGAGAAGCAAGATGTAGAATAATCTCAAAATATTCAGTTTAACTAACATGCATTTAACTGCTTTTTACCTCATTTAGTATCAAAGACCGCACCCAAAAGGTAAGAATTGAAGTGATCAGATATTTTGAATGATATCATATTGGGTAATAATATGATAATTACCTGCTTTGTCTTTAACCACCACGGCCGGATTTTGCTTGCTGATGACCCGGCTAACCTTATTTATCGGCGTATCCATTTCGACTTCCGGAAATGGATCACCCATGATCGAGGAAACGGTTGAATCTTCATTCTTTACCGGATCATCCAGGAGGTACTTAATGATTTGAGACTCGGTAATCGAACCGATGATCTTGTCTCCCTGCATTACAGGCATCTGGGAAATATCCTTGTCTCGCATCGATTGGATCACCGATCGGATATCCTGGTCGGAATCAACTGAAAGGAAACCCTTTTCGTGTTTACCTTCGACGAGATGTTGAACGTTGAGTTCACCTTCTAAAAATCCTCGTTCACGCATCCAGTCGTCATTATAGATCTTACCTACATAGCGGCTGCCGTGATCATGAAATATCAGGACGACAACATCGTCTTTGTTTAGTTGATCCCCCATTTGTAGTAATCCTGCCATGGCACTACCGGCGGAGTAGCCTAATAATATACCTTCCAGTCTGGCTAATTTGCGGGCCATGATCGCCCCATCCCGGTCACTTACCTTTTCGAAGTGATCGATCACGCTGAAATCCACATTCTTTGGAAGTATGTCTTCACCAATGCCCTCTGTTATGTATGGATAGATCTCTTTTTCATCGAAAATGCCGGTCTCATGATATTTTTTAAAAACAGATCCAAAAGTGTCGATACCCCAAACTTTAATGTCCGGATTTTTCTCTTTCAGAAAACGGGCAGTCCCGGATACTGTACCTCCGGTTCCCACTCCGACGACCAGGTGGGTGATCTTTCCATCTGTTTGTTCCCATATCTCGGGTCCCGTCGATTCATAATGTGCCGCAGCATTGGCCGGGTTATCATATTGATTGAACCAATACGAATTCTTGATCTGCGTACTTAATTTTTCGGCTACGGAGTAATAAGATCTTGGATCAGTGGCTTCAACATTGGTAGGACAAACGATGACCTCAGCACCCAGTGCTTTTAAGATATCGATCTTCTCTTTTGATTGCTTGTCGTTCGTGGTAAATATACATTTGTACCCTCGCACACAAGCGGCAATTGCCAGTCCCATGCCTGTATTTCCAGAAGTACATTCAATAATCGTCCCGCCAGGTTTGAGCAAACCGTCCTTTTCAGCCTGATCCAACATGCGCACGGCCATACGGTCTTTGATAGAATGACCGGGATTGAAGGTTTCTACCTTGGCCAGGACCAGACAGGGAAGATCCTTTACAATTTGATTCAGTTTGATCAGAGGGGTATTGCCGATCGTCTCAAGAATATTTTGGTAAATTTTCAAAATGCGCAGTTTTGACCGCAAAGCTATTCAAAATATTATCGACTGGCACTAGCCCGATCCGGCTTATAACGGCTTCGGACAAAAAACTTAGGATCTACGGCTCCGAGCGCTTCTGCTACATCTTTTGAAATGACCATGTCTACCTCTTTGGGATAGAGATGCTCGGGAATAGTTCCGATCACCTTGGCATAAACCGTGACATCGTACATTGGGTTTTTAATCTCAATGATGGATTGCTGAGGTGCATAGCGGTGCATAATGTAGTAGCCTTTGCTCTTTTCGTTTGCTTTCCAAAAGGCCACTTCGTTTTTGTCGATAAGGCTGCTTCCTTCGTATTCTTCCCTAAATCTTTGAGCCAGATCAAGGTTAATGATCGAATCTTTTTCTACGGGGTCATTTTTGAGTTGACCGTCTGAGACCATTAAGGGATCAAAATCTGATTTAATCCACCCAATATGCAGCGTTTGACCTATGCTGAGCTTGTCATTTTGAAGACGGTTTCTGTTGCTCAGCAGATTAGTAGGCATATCAAAGTATACCCGGCTGACCCTGAATACATTATCCTTCTTTTGTACTTGATAGTAGACTGGAAGATATTCGTTTTTATTTTTAAAAAAGGGGAGCCGGTATTGGATCTGTCCGTCTGAAATGGGGATTTTAAGTACAGCAGGAACATCATTCAGATCCCTCTTCAAAGCTGGATTGGCATTAACGATCTTATCGACGGTGATTCCATATCCGCGAGCAATTCCATAAAGAGTCTGATTCTGCAATACACGGTGATAAACCACTTTTCCTAACTTGGGGTCGATTTTTACAAAAGCCGCATCCGCAATTTGTCCCTGAGCACTTACGAGTAAGGTTCCGGTCATTAAAACCAGAAGAAAAATTGTCTTTAAATAAAGTGTGTGTTTCATAGGTGATTGTACAAAAGTAATATATATATTATTAATAATCCTAATATAATTTAATGCATTACTTAGGTGTTATTCCCGCTCGTTATCAATCAATGCGATTTCCAGGCAAACCACTGGTGGAAATTGCCGGAATTCCAATGATAAATCGGGTCTATCAACAGGGCCTTAAAAGTAAAATATTGAATGAGGTAGTGGTTGCTACAGATAGCAAGATCATATATGATCACTGTTTGAACGCAAATATGCAGGTAATTATGACGTCAGACACCCATCAATCCGGTACAGACCGGGTTTCCGAGGTTGCCAGGAGGTATGAATCCGATGTGGTGGTGAACATTCAGGGGGATGAACCCTTTATTCCTCCGGACTACATCGACAGTCTCTGTGCGCAATTCAAGAGTATCAAAACGGAGATCACGACTCTAATCGCTCCTATCCTGGACGCTCAGGCGCTGGATGACGCCAATACCGTTAAAGTTGTGAAGCGAAATGATGGAAGGGCTTTGTATTTCAGCCGGGCGTCGATTCCGTACCAACGCAATCTGGATTTTACCATGCAGTCATTTCGTCATTTGGGAATCTATGCTTTCCGAAGGGAAACGCTGCTCAAACTGGCGGATCTGGCCCAGGGGAAACTCGAGCAGTTTGAAATGCTGGAGCAGTTGCGATGGCTGGAAGCCGGCTTTGACATTGTCACTGTCGAAGTGGAGAAAGCTCCAATTGGCGTAGATGTACCTGAGGATGTGGTGAAATTGGAAAAATGGATGAAAGAGAATGCATTGCGCTGATCTCTACAATAGATCCTTTGCCGAAAAAGAAAATGGCAGTAGATCTTTGGCAGAGGCAAAACAGAGAATTTCCCCGGTTTCACCTTGTAATAGAAGTCGAATCGGTTGCTGATGCCGGTCTTCATGCTCGCTCAATACCTGCCGGCAAGCCCCACAGGGACTTATCGGATGATCAACCGGTTTATTGAGGGATCTGGCAGTGATAGCCATCACTTTGACTGCAGAATGGAAATGCTCAGATCCGGCGGTGGCCAGTATGTTTTGCTCGGCACAAAGGCATAAGCCATAGCTTGCATTTTCCTGATTTGTGCCTACTATCTGTATTCCGTTATCTAGCATCAGAGCAGCTGCGACCTGAAATCCGGAGTATGGCGCATAGGCCTTGTCCAGGGCACTCCTGGCCATTTCCAGGAGACGCCTATCCGTTTCATCCAGTTGGCTTATATCACTGAATATCTGATAGTCTATGTTGAGCGATTTTTTCATAGTTCCATTTGAAATCGGTGGTCATGAGCAAATTAAACAATAACGTAAACATATCTCCTGCTTTGCCAATTCAGGCGCATTTTATTTTGTCGAAGTCATCCATAATCACAAAAATTCTTGCATTATTGAGACAAATTAGCAAATGCAATATGGATTCTATTCTGATCCTGGGCGCGGGTAGGTCGGCAACTTCTCTTATCAATTATTTGATCGGAAAGGCCCCGGAGCATGGGTGGAGCGTGACCGTGGCCGACCTGGATGAGAGCTTAGCTAAAGAAAAAGCAGGTGACAATAGTTTCTCAAAAGGGCTTGCATTGGATATATCTGACTCCGATAAAAGAAAGAGTTTGGTCAAGCGACACCGAGTTGTGATTTCGATGTTGCCACCCCACCTGCATGTTGTGATCGCCCATGACTGCCTTGAATTTGGCTGTCATCTCTTGACGGCTTCTTATCTTTCAGAGGAGATTGCTGATCTGCACACCAGGGTCTCTGCCAAGAAATTGCTCTTTCTGTTCGAAATGGGTCTTGATCCCGGTATCGATCATATGTCGGCTATGGCCCTTAAGGAAAAAATTGAACAGAGGGGAGGGGAGGTTTTCGGATTCCACTCCTCCACAGGTGGATTGATTAGTAGGAGGTCAGATACCAATCCCTGGCATTATAAAGTGACCTGGAATCCAAGAAATGTGGTATTAGCCGGTCAGGGCACTGCTGTCTTTAAGGAAGATGGTCAGATAAAATTCCTGCCCTATCACCAACTATTTGAGAATTTCCGGATGATAGAGATGGTCAATGGTGAGCAATATGAAATGTATCCCAACCGTGACTCTATTCGCTATTGTGATTTGTATAATCTACGAGACGTCAAGACATTGATCAGGGGTACTCTGCGTCATCCGGAATTTTGTTCGGGATGGGCCGGGCTGGTCAGACTCGGCCTCACTGACGATCAATTGGCCATTGCCGGAGAAGCCTTTGATAGCTATCGCTCTTTACTCCTGGCCTTTCTGCCTTCCGGCAACCAGCCAGTAGAGGAGAAGATTTATCAGCGGCTCGGTAAAAAAGATGCCTCGGTGGCCAGACAAATACTTTGGCTTTTTGATGACAGTCCCATCGAAATACCACGGCAAAGAACAATGGCTCAGCATCTGCAGGATTTGATCGTCAGAAAATGGAAACTTCAGGCAGCGGACAGGGATCTCGTCGTCATGCATCACCGGTTCGATTATACCCGGGATGGAAAGAAATGGAGGACAATATCAACACTGAGTCAGGAAGGTTTATCCAGCTCCGACACGGCAATGACCCGTCTCGTGGGTTTACCTCTGGCCATCAGTACGGAACTGATCCTGACAAACAAGTTGACTTTAGAAGGTGTACAAATTCCGGTGCGACGGGAGATATATGAACCGGTACTGGCGCGATTGGAGGAGTTGGGAGTGCATTTTGAGGAAGAAACCAGTGCCTTTTGAACTACTTGTTCAGATATTACCAATCAGTAAAAAATGACAGCGCAAAGGGCTTTCAGTTCTTCTCGATCTGCCGGCAGCTTGTCACGTTTGTTGGCGGGGTGATCCTGGCAAAAAGTGCATATACAAATACAGAAATTGGCATTTATGAAGTATGGATGTTTCTGGGATTAATACTCAGTTTCGCCGGCCTCAGTGGTGTATTGCAGGCTTTTCTGGCTCAGTACGGTAAAATTGACCGAAGCGAACAGAATAAATTCATCTTTAACGTCTATGTTGTCATCTGGCTGATTACTGGGTTTCTGGCATTAATGCTGCTTCTTTTTAAAAAATTTATTTTCACCCAAGTCTTCGGAATAGAAAGCATTCCTCTACTTCCTTTTGTACTTGTTTTTCTCCTATTGCATTTTAATGCTGTTTTTGCTCCCTATATCGGATTGGCTAAAAACCAGTCATCTTTTTTTATTCCCTACGCCCTCTTCTATCTTGTTGGGAACATTCTTTCCATTTTAATACCGGCAGTGTTTGGTGGAGATCTAAACCTATTGTTGACTGGTCTCCTGGTCTGGGCCGCAATTGAACAGGTGGTTGTTTTGTATCTTCTGGGTAAAGAAAAGGTCTTCGCTTTATCCTCGAATCTGATCAGATTGGTTTTGTCAGCTGCTTTGCCCCTTACCCTCTATGCAGGAGCAGGCCTCTTTGCCCAGATATTTGATGCCTGGTTGGTAAATTATCACTTCGGCAATCTGTCGGTCTTTGCTCTATTTAAATACGGAGCCAGGGAAATACCGGGAGCAATTGCGCTGAGCAGTGCATTTAGTGCATCCATGGTGGTGTTGCTTATCAGCAATAGAGCAGGAGGGTTGGAGAGAATAAAAAATGGCAGCAGTCGCTTTATGCATTTCTTTTTTCCGGTATCCATTTTATTAATTTTTTTCAGTGAGCGGCTATTTGGGTTGTTATATAATGACTTTTTCGAGCAAAGTGCAGCTATTTTTAATGCTTATTTATTGATTATGGTAAGCCGGTGGATCTTTCCCCAGGCGGTATTAATGTCTCTCGGTAAACACAAGGAGATTTTTTCCATCAGCCTGATTGAACTGATATGCAATATTCTCTTGAGTCTGTGGTTTGTGAGGCTTTTTGGTTTGGTCGGCATTGCCCTGGGGACCGTAATTGCATTTTGGCTGGAGAAAGTATTAATGATCTTTATACTTCGAAATAAATACGGAATTAAATTGAAGGAATATATTGATTTGAAGCCCTGGAGTATTTATTCGCTTCTCTTACTTGCAGTATTTGTCTGGAAATGGTGGTTTTAAATTATGAAAACAATTAGGCAAGCTTTCGAATTCTGTAAGAGTACAATCGCTTCCGGACAAGGTCAGTCGGAGGTGTTGGCCAGACACCTGCTCGAAGATCTTTTTTTTACCTCGGACTTAACGATAAGCAAAACGCTGAACCGTGAAGAATGGGATAGAGTGATAGAAGCGATTGATCGGTTAAATAGGGGTGAACCTCTGCAATATGTCACGGGTGTGGCTCATTTTTATGGCTATAGATTTATGGTTAATTCATCGGTATTAATTCCACGTCCGGAAACAGAGGAACTCGTCTTTTCGATCTCCCGGGATTTAAAACAAAGCAAAAATCAGCAAATCCGGTTGCTGGATATCGGGACTGGTTCCGGATGTATTGCCCTCACTCTTAAGAAGCTCTTCTCACACCTGGAGGTGGTGGCGGTGGATATCAGTGGAGATGCCCTGGCAGTTGCCTCGGAGAACATGAAAAACATGGGGCTGCATATTTCGCTGATCAGGGATGATATTCTCCATCCGGAGACCGGGGAAATACTTAAGGAAAAATGGCATTATATTGTTTCCAATCCACCTTATATCCAACCGGAAGAAAAGGATTTACTGGAAAAACATGTCGTGGAATACGAACCGATGAATGCCTTGATTCCAAATGGATTGAGTCCACTGGAGATGTATCGCTCCATCTTACAATTTGCAGATTTGCACTTGTATCCGGGAGGAAAAATCTATTTGGAATTGAACGAATTTCTTGCGGATGAGATTAGAGATGTTGCTATTCAGCAAGGCTTCGATCAGGTGAAATTGTTGAAGGACATGCAAGGCAAATACCGCATTTTGCTCGGTCAAAAGCCAGACTAATCGCGATCAACCTCCGGCCTTTTTTACATCTTTGAAGCCTTCCTTCTGGAGAATCTCGATTACTTTATCTCTTTGGTTTCCCTGGATGATTATTTCAAGGTCTTTAACACTACCACCCACTCCGCATTTAGTTTTTATTTTCGTGGCCAATTCCTTTAAGGAGTCCACATCGGCTGAAATTCCCTGAATAATCGTTACTTCTTTTCCACCTCTGCTTTTGCGATCTATCCAGATGCGCACCTTGTCGGTACTCGTATATTCAAAACCTTTTTGATCTTTTTCATTTTCTGTATCACCGGTTGAATTACTCCCCACATTTATCCCGGAAAATAAATCTTCCATCGTTTCCTTATTGGTAGAATACACCAGCCCACCGCCTTTTATTTTTTTTGATTTCTTACTCATGATTTTCGCTTCCAATTTTGATTTAACATTCTTAGGACCAAGGTGGCCAATCCATCCATTTTACCCGGTGCATTGGTCAGAAGAACAACCCCTGTCCTGGTGCGTGGAATAAAGTGAACGGACGCAGCATGTCCGGTAGTCTTACCGGAATGAAGATATATTGTCAGGTCCTTTTTATTTTTGAATAGATGCCAACCTTCAGCGGCAAAGGCTTTTTTTGTATTAGGAATTTTTTTATGAGGTTTCAGCATTTCCATGAGCGGAGTCATCTCGACACCGCGTAATAACTGCCGGTGTAAATAAGCTAATAGATCGGCACAGTTTGTTTTTATACCTTCTGATGCGCCGAAAATATTGGTGGACCAGGGAGAAGCAAGCCTGCCACTCCGGTCATATCCCGGACAAATTTTCGCACTTGAATTACTGATAAATGTATGGGTCATTTCATTGGGTAAGAAAATATATTGCTCCAATAAATCTTCAAAATCGGAGTTGGTTACCTGCTCAAGAATCATCTCAATTACAGCATAGTTAAGATGAGAATATAAATAATCACCGGTATCGCGCTGAAAACTTATTCCGTTGAGGTAAGTGATCAGGTCTTCTCTTGTATAATTTTTGTAGGGATCTCCGGGATCGGTGCTTTTAATTCCAAGGTTGGAGGGACGGTTTATAAGACCCGAGGTGTGAGTGAGCAAATTTTCAATTGTCACCGGTTTAAGTTGCGCATTGGTTACCTGGGGTAGATAGCTTAGAATCGAGGCAGTCAGGTCTAATTTTTTTTCGGACTGAAGAAGACGGCATAAATGCGCCGTAAAAATTTTGCTGACCCCACCAATTTCGTAGATGGAAGTATCATTCAACTGCAATTTATTACTGTCGGTAAAACTATAGACGTAAGTGGAATCGTGATCAATAATACCGATCATGAAACCGGGAATTTCTTCCAGCGAAATGTCCGTATCGTAGTGTATTATCTTATCAATTTCAATCTTTAAAAGGGAATCTGTCTGTGACCACAGTTGGAAGAGAGAAATGAATATACCTATCCATATAAGAGTAAAGCGATGTGTGACCGATAATTTCATTAATCAGGAAAAAAATATTAGCTGTTAATGCTTTTTCCTTTCATTGCCTTGCTTATTTGCACATCCATTGCCTCGTGTGCTAGAGGTTCGGCAAAAGAATTCAATTTGCGCATTGCCTTTTCAATAGCATTTTTATTTCCGGAGTCTAGTGTATCTCTTAATGCTTCTTTTAACTCACCGAGTTTTTCCAACGATTTGTTATCAAAGACTTCCTGATTTTGCTTGATAAATTTTTCCGTAGACAGTATTATGTGATTAGCTTCGTTGATAGCTTCGAGCAATGCTTTTACCGCGATGTCTTCCTGGGCATGCTCAAGTGAGTCCAGCAGCATTTTAGCCATTTCTTCTTCGGAGATCCCGTATGTGGACTTAATTTCAATTTGCTGCGTTTTTTGCGACCGTAATTCTTTAGCTCTTACTTTTAAGATTCCATCTGCATCGATGATAAAGGCAATTTCAATCTTGGGAATACCGGCGGGCATTGGAGGTATATCCCGCAGAATAAATTCCCCCAGCTTTCGATTGTTTTCCACCAGATCCCTCTCGCCTTGAAAAACAGAAATGCGCAGGTTTTTCTGACCGTCCACAGATGTGGTATAATTTCTTGCCGCACTAATCGGTATTTTACTATTGCGAGGAATGATTACATCCATCAGTCCACCCACGGTTTCTATACCCAGTGACAACGGGGTAATATCAAGTAACAACATATCCTTTTGCTTGCCGGCGAGAATATTGGCCTGGATCGCTGCGCCAAGGGCCACGACTTCGTCAGGGTCCAGAGAATCGTTTACGGTTTTGCCAAAGAATGCACTGACGGAAGCCTTTAGGTAAGGAATCCGGGTAGAACCTCCTACAAGGATCACATGGTCGATCTGGGATTTTTGCAGTTTGGCATCTCGCAAGGCATTGCGGCAAGAGGCTAAAGTTTTGTCAATGATGGGTGTACAGATCTTTTCGAACTCTTCCCGACTGAGCCCGATTTCCTTGTTTTCGAAGCGCATGCTTACAGAATCCTGTTGACTGAGTTCTTTCTTAGCGTTTTCGGCAAGTAATCGCAATGCCTGTTGTTTTTTCTTATCCTCTTTAACATCCAGACCGTATTTATCAATCCAATAGTTGCCGATCGACCGGTCAATGTCATCACCTCCGAGGAAAGTGTCTCCGCTGGTGGACAGTACTTCATAGATTCCTTTTTCCAGCCGTAAGATCGATATGTCAAAGGTGCCTCCTCCCAGGTCATAGACGGCAATGGTCCGGGCTTCTTCGGTGTTCTGATCTATACCGTAGGCCAGGCTCGCTGCCGTGGGCTCGTTGATGATGCGCAGGACGTCCAGGCCGGCAAGTTTGCCGGCGTCGCGAGTCGCCTGGCGCTGTGCGTCGTTGAAGTAGGCGGGTACAGTGATCACGGCCCGTTTCACTTTTTGACCTATTTTGGCCTCCACCCGGCTCTTGAGATATTTGAGAATTTGCCCGGATAGTTCTACCGGATTATAGTAGCGGTCTCCGACTTCGATCTTTACCAGACTTTCAGTATCATCATCGATGATATTGTAGCTGAAAAAATCTTTGTGCGACTTGATATCCTGGTAGCTTTTGCCCATTAATCTCTTGACGGAAAAAATGGTACGTTCGGGTTCAATGATCAGTTTCTGCTTGGCCTCTTCCCCAACCTCTACGTTTCCTTTATGGTCAAAATAGACAATGGATGGGACCAGGGCATGTTTGCCAGCACTATCTTTTACCGTCTGGGGTTTCTCATCTGCGATTATAGCCACTAAACTATTGGTAGTTCCTAAATCTATCCCTACAATGATATCATCTGTTTCTATATTCCCTTCCTTTAGATTTATTGGAATTTTGCTCATGTAGTTATTTTATTATGCAAAAATAGGCTTCCTTCTGACTTTCAAAGCTGCTAACAGTTGCATCACAGGGAATGTTTCTCCCTTTCGCAGTTAATTATAATCTGCAGCAAAACCATTTGAAGAGGTCAGGCTGACAAAATATGCGTTCAGTACTCTGAAATCTAACAGATAAAACGCATCTTGCCAAACATGATATTGAAGGATAAGCAAGCGCGATTGTTTCTCTTTTTGGGAGGCTTTTTTATTGCCAATGCCCTGATCGCTGAATTCATCGGCGTAAAAATATTCTCTTTAGAGAAGACATTTGGGCTCAAACCAATATCCCTGGCTTTGTTCGGACAGGAAAATCTATCCTTCAACCTAACGGCGGGAGTACTCTTGTGGCCGATCGTTTTTGTTATGACCGACGTGATTAATGAGTACTATGGCAAAAGAGGGGTACGATTGCTCTCCTTTATGGCAGTGGGACTCATTCTTTACGCCTTTTTCATGTTTTTTCTTGCCATCCGTCTGGTCCCGGCAGACTTTTGGCCTACCTCGCATATATTGCCAAATATGTCGGTCGAACTCCAGGAATCAATCAGATCAAAGGTGTCGGACTACAATTATGCTTTCCGGTTGGTGTATGGTCAGGGTCTCTGGATTATTATCGGATCACTGATTGCATTTCTTGTGGGCCAGGTTCTGGATGTTATGGTTTTTCACCGAATTAAGGAATCAACCGGTGAGCGCCTAATATGGCTTCGTGCTACCGGATCAACTTTGGTGAGTCAATTTGTAGACAGTTTTGTCGTGCTTTTTGTTGCCTTTTATCTTGGAGCCGGATGGAGCCTCAAATTGGTGTTGGCCATTGGGCTGGTAAACTACATTTATAAGTTTACGATGGCTGTTGTCCTGACTCCTCTCATCTATCTGGCACATGATGTCATTGAGAAATATCTGGGTCCTGAGCTGGCTACCAAGCTCAAAAACGAAGCTTTGGCGGACTAGTGTTCCGTGCGCAAATAAATACACAGATTAGCTTGTTCCATTTCACTATGACTGCGTTACAGAGCCTCGGCAGAGCACCCGCTATAGCTGCGTTTTGCTTCTGGTCTTGATACAAAAATCCGGGCTACGCCATAGACTTACTTATACGACGAGACACTAGGACAATTTTGCCACGGCAGCTTTAATGCGGGCTACTGCTTCTCTCAGCTGGGTTTCAGAAGCGGCATAGCTAAGCCGGATACACTCATCAGCACCAAACGCACCACCACTTACCACTGCCACATGAGCCTCGGCAAGAAGAAACATGGCAAAGTCATCGGCATTGGAAATAACCTCACTTCCGAAAGTTTTTCCAAAGAGAGCACTTATGTCGGGAAACACGTAAAAGGCACCTGTCGGCTTGTTCACTATAAACCCAGGTATCTCAGATAGTAAGGCTATGAACATATCTCTGCGTTCCTCGAATGCTTTTTGCATTTCCTTGGTAGGTTGCAGCGAAGTGCTTAAGGCTACCGCTGCTGCCGCCTGATTGAAGGACGCTGCACCGGAAGTTATCTGACCCTGAATCTTTGCACAGGCACTTGCCAGCCATTCGGGGGCGCCCATGTAGCCGAGTCTCCAGCCGGTCATCGCAAATCCCTTGCTGAATCCATTTACGGTTACTGTCCGGTCTTTAACCGCCTCAAAAGTCCCGATGCTGTCATGCTTATCCGTAAAATTGATGTATTCATAGATCTCGTCGGAAAGCACAATCACCTCAGGAAAATCCTTGAGTACTTCTACGAGGGACTGGAGGTCATCATGGGTGTAGACGGATCCTGTCGGATTGCAGGGAGACGAAAATATAATAAGCCGGGTTTTATTTGATAAAGCGGCTTTTAGCTGATCGGCAGTGACAATAAAGTTTTGCTTGATGTCCGCCTTCACCTCAACAGGAACTCCTCCAGCCAACTTCACGATCTCTTTGTATGAAACCCAGTAAGGGGCAAACAAAATTACTTCATCACCTTCGTTAACCAGGGAAAGGACTACATTGGCAATGGATTGCTTCGCACCGTTGCTCACCACAATTTCCTTTTCAGAAAAGGTGAGACCGTTGTCCCGTTTGAATTTCTCAACAATAGCTTTTCGCAACGACATCGTACCGGGTACGGGGGTGTACTTTGTGTCGCCTTTTTCCAATGCTTCTATGGCTGCTTTCTTAATATGCTCAGGAGTGTCAAAATCCGGCTCGCCGATGCTTAAACTGATCACATCATGACCCTGAGAAGCCAAATCTCTGGCCATTTGCGTCATTTTAATCGTTGCAGATTCTTCCATCTCATTTACCCGTTGGGAAAGTCGAGGATCACTCATAAATTAAAGGTTTGCATATGTTTAAAAAATCGGTGGCAAAAGTATAATATTTTTCTTTGAATGGCCGTGAAAGTGCGCACAGTGAAAAAAATGATGCAGTTTTCTTTAATTCTCACTATTGAACAATGCAGAGCTTCATGAAGAGTTTTTGTTTTTAACTTAGACCGAATCAAAAAGAATAAGGACCAACACTATGCAGCAGAAGCTAAAAGAACTATTAGAAAAGAGACAGGAAGCGATCCGGGGTGGGGGGACAGAACGGGTTGAAAAGCAACATGAGAAGGGTAAACTCACTGCACGTGAACGCATCGATTTGCTTTTGGATGATGGTACTTTCGAAGAAATCGGGATGTTTGTTGAGCACCGTACGATAGAATTTGATATGCAGGATCAACAGTACCTGGGAGATGGGGTGGTGACCGGCTATGGAAATATTGAAAGACGTCTGGTATATGTGTTTGCCCAGGATTTTACCGTTTTTGGCGGATCACTTTCAGAAACACATGCAGAGAAGATCTGCAAAATCATGGATTTGGCAATGCAAAACGGTGCTCCCGTGATTGGGTTAAATGACTCCGGTGGTGCCCGCATTCAGGAGGGGGTAAACTCCCTTGGCGGTTATGCGGATATTTTTTATCGCAACACATTGGCCAGTGGAGTGATTCCTCAACTCTCTGCGATTATGGGTCCTTGTGCAGGAGGGGCAGTATATTCCCCGGCGTTGACTGATTTTATTGTGATGACTGATCATACATCATATATGTTTGTGACCGGTCCCAATGTGGTGAAGACGGTGACCATGGAGGAAGTCTCTTCGGATGACCTGGGAGGAGCATACACCCATGCAAGGAAATCTGGCATCAGTCACCTGGTAGCGCAGAATGACAAAGAGTGCGTGGTGATGTTACGTAAATTACTCAGTTACCTGCCACAGAACTGCGAAGAATTGCCCCAGCGACTTCCATATACCCTCACCGATGAGCTGCGGCCAAAGCTGGATCATTTGTTACCTGACAGCAGCAGTCAGGCTTACGATGTCAAACTGATCATCGATGAAATCGTAGATGCCAGTTCCTTTTTTGAAATTCAGGCCGAACACGCCGACAATATCGTCATAGGATTCGCCCGGATAGCGGGAAGAAGCATTGGCGTGGTTGCCAACCAACCCAATAGCCTGGCCGGGGTCCTGGATGTAAATAGTTCCAAAAAGGCGGCCAGGTTTGTACGTTTCTGTGATTCTTTCAATGTACCATTACTGGTTTTAGTAGATGTACCGGGTTTTTTGCCTGGCACGGATCAGGAATGGAATGCCATCATTGCCCATGGGGCTAAATTACTTTATGCTTTCTGTGAAGCTACGGTACCACGTATATCGCTCATACTGCGAAAAGCCTATGGAGGAGCTTATGATGTGATGAATTCCAAACACATAGGGGCCGATATGAACTATGCCTGGCCATCGGCTGAAATAGCCGTGATGGGAGCGAAGGGGGCATCCGAGATTATTTTTAAGAAGGAGATCAGTGCTGCGGACGATCAGGCAGCTATGTTAAAAGAAAAGGAGTCGATCTATGCAGAAAAATTTGCGCATCCTTATAAGGCCGCTGCCCGTGGTTTTGTCGATGAGGTCATTATACCTTCTCAATCCAGAAAAAAGCTGATCAAAGCTTTTGCCATGTTGGAGAATAAGGTCAGGAAACTTCCCCGGAAAAAGCACGGGAATATTCCACTGTAGGAAAGCACTGGCACGTATAGTCTGACATATTATAGATTTTTGCAATTCTTTACCTGCTCTTAATTATTGTAATACATATTATGATTTGGCATAATATTTGATGAATTTACGGTGAGTAATTTTTCAAATGGTATTATGTCAACTAATAAAAAAATATGGATAGTCACGACAGTCTGTGCATATATGGTGGTGATGACACTTTCCGTGTTTGGCCAACCATGCCCGCTGGCTGACAATCCTATTCTCGGTCCAAACGAGGTTTGTCCGGGGAGTCAGGCTCAATATACCGTTACCAATGACAATAGCGGAACGAGCACCTATCAATGGACTCTGGGAGCAGGAGGGCAGATCATTGGTCCTACGACGGGGCCGACGATTACAATTCAGTGGCAAGAGGTAAATGGAGGTCCCTTCCTGCTACAATACACGGAGACACATATCGCTACCGGCTGTACTTATCCAAACCAGGTTTCTATCAATGTAGCCGACGACATTGCCAGACGTCCTTTCAACTGTTTTAGTGAACTCAGCATACCATTTGACGAAAATTGCGAAAAATTAATCCTGCCGGAACATCTGTTAACCTACGGAGCACCGGATTGCGCCAATTCCTTTGAAGTAAGACTGTTTATCGATGACGATATTCCGGTGTCCAACCCGGTTGGGATCCAATACCTGGGTCAGGTTATTACAGCTCATGTCATCCATCCGCCTACCGGCAGGACCTGTGTGTCCCGGATCTTATTCAAAGATGGTACGGCACCCGAGCTTTTCTGTGAAAATGATACCACTATTTGCAGTGATCCAGCCGCATGGAATCCATTTGATACCAGTTTTAAGGAGCCTTACGCCATCGACAATTGCGATGAGCAGGTGGAAGTGGTGCCGGAGGGATATGAGTGGGTACAATTATTCAACAATCCGTTGTTTGATGCCCTGATAATCCGGACCTGGTCTGCGGAAGATAAATTTCACAATCGCAATACCTGCCAGGATACGATTTTTCTCCGAAGAGTGGTATTCAATATGATTGCCTGTCCTCCGGATACCGTCATATCCTGCGAAAGGCAGTATCTGCATCCTGATAGCGCAGGTTATTTTAGTCCGGATGATCCTTTGACTTCCGGAGTTCCCACTTTTATGGGATACCCGTTGTGGACCGAACGGTCCTATTGTGATTTTACCATCAAATATGAAGACCTGTATTCTTATAAATGTCCCGGCACCTATACCATACACAGATATTGGTATTTGAGCCAGGTGACTCCTTCGATCATTTTTGAAGACACCTGTCATCAGGTTATTGATGTGGTAGACACCATTGGACCGGTCGCTGTGTTTGATACGTCAAAAGTGAAAATGGAAATCCATCATGACGTTTACGGATTGCGGGATGATACTGCCTATTATACAATTCACTATCCAACCCTGGATTATGAATGTTTGGCCTACGGGTACTTTCCCAATCCAATCATCACTGAAGAATGTGGAAACATTGATAGTGTGACCGTGGATCTCATTTGGGAAAACGGACATATAAACTACCTCTACGGCAGTCCAGAAGCAGATCATCTCCGGTTTGAGAATTTAAGTAAAGGGAAACATATCGTCACTTTGAAGTTGCGGGATCAGTGTCATAATACTAGCTATGATACCTTGATCGTCGTGGCGGAAGATAAAGAACCGCCTTATTTGGTAGTCGACAAAGAGCCGGTAGTCACGCTCAATAATTCCGGAAAAGTTACCTGGATTGATGTATCGGTATTTGATGAAGGTACCTGGGATAATTGCGGTATAGAACTAATGCTGGCAAGAAGAGTAGACTGGTGGAATAATGGGGTAGACCTTTGTGATTCTATAAATTATCGTTGTGGATACGAACACGATTCGATTTTTTGTGCAATTCTTGAGGAGAATAAGCAAGTGAATGAACTGGAAGCCCATTATGCAGACGTCATGCGCTGGTTGAAAGAAGACGGAGGATCCTGTGGAGATCTTATGTATAATGCCTGGCGATATGATCTTTGTAAGAAAGCAACCTTTGAGTGCCTTCCCTATAAACAAGATAAATACGACCATTTTAAAGAACTATTCACCAACATACCTGCATGTTCATCTGATTTCGAGATGGATGCGCATCATCCCGGAAATGTCAATCAGTGGGATCAGATCGGAGGGGGATGGAGTAAGGAAATACCATTCTTTTGTACGGATGCCTGTGCGGGAGAGAAAGTCACCATTGAAATTATTGCCCTGGACGCCTATTGCAATTATTCAAAGATCTGGGTGGATGTTTTGGTAGAAGACAAATCATTGCCGGAGGTAGAATTCTATCTTCCTGACCTCGAGATTTCATGCTGGTCGTATAATACCTACTACCGTGATAGTGTCGATAAAGGTAATTTCAATGTATTTGGAAGATATCAACCATTCTACCTTGATCCTTACGCGGAGAATGAGGACCGGAAGACGGTGATCTATGACCGTCTATGCGATGACTATACCTCGGAGGAAGACTATTATACTTTGACCACTGACACCATCCTTAACGGCCTGGTATATGAGAATTGTGACCTGCTGATTAAGGAAACGCAAAAACTGCATTTTGAACGGTGCGGTGAAGGATGGATTGAAAGACACTTTGTATTTAAAGCCGGGTGCAATGCTACGAAAGCGGATTCTACCAAGGCCATTCAGAGAATCTATATCTACAACGACTGTCCGCTCCAGGAACATGAGATTATTTGGCCCGTGAAAGACACTACGGTCTACGCATGTGACTATTACGAAGTGGAGACACAGGAACCACGCCTTAAGCACTATGACGAGTGCAGGGAGATCGGAATTCACCATAAAGATGAAATTGTCGATATTCTGTATAATGCAGATAGTACCTGTCTCAAAGTAATCCGCACCTGGGCCGTGATCGATTGGTGCCGTCAGACAGCACCCTATCATGAGGACTGGATCGGTGACCAGAACTATCACTACTATGAATATGAACAGATTATTTACATGAAAAACACCAAGGGACCGGTCTTCGCTCATTGTGAATTTGACACACTATGTATCGGTAGTGATTGTGTAGCAGATCTTGTGAGGGTTATCAATGTCTCCGATGATTGTACACCTGAAGAAGAGATTGGTGTTTCCTGGGTACTCTATGAAGCAACTGAATTCGGCTATCTTCCTGTGGACCAAGGGGAAACAAAACAAGTGAATGTACCGGACCTCGATTTGGGCTCCTACAAATTGGTGATTAAGGCAGAAGATGGTTGTCACAATGTGAGCCATTGTTCAAACACCTTTGAAGTAGTGGACTGCATAAAACCCACGGCGGTATGCCTCAGTAGCACGACGGTCAAGCTGTTACCCATAGATCTTAATCTGGACGGTCAGATCGATACTGCCGTAGGTGAAATCTGGGCCAGGGAGCTCAATGTCAGTAGTTATGATAATTGTTTCCTTGATGTTGATTTCAGGATCCGGATTCAAGGTACCGGATCACTCGATCAGAATGGCCGTCTTCTGCCTCCGGATTCGACCCAACAGAGTCTCGCATTTGGGTGTGACGATGTAGGAATACAGAATGTGGAGATGTGGGTGGTCGACCATTACGGAAATGCTGACTATTGTGTGGTATCGGTCAAGATTGATGCCCCGGCAGAAGGTTGTCATGGGGTGCTCGGTAAGGTAAAAGGAACTGTCTCTTCTCTGCGTGGTGCAGGAATTCCGGATGCTTACCTATTACTGAACAATGAGTTGGAAACCCGTCAGGTTCTAACGAATAAAC
This sequence comes from Saprospiraceae bacterium, assembly GCA_020436835.1. Taxonomy (GTDB): domain Bacteria; phylum Bacteroidota; class Bacteroidia; order Chitinophagales; family Saprospiraceae; genus JABDMH01. Next base: position 23,316 of record JAGQWZ010000225.1, read on the forward strand.
TCGGGCAGTATGATTTTTCCCCCTACCAAATGGATGGAACGAACTATCAGATCTGGCCAGAGAAATATGATGATCCGATTCAGGGAATTACTACCCTGGATGTACTACGTATTTCCAAGCATTTGCTCCTAAAGGAACCTTTCAAAGATCCGTTTGAACTGATCGCCGGTGATGCTAACGGGGATGGAGATGTTTCAGTACGCGATATTATCACGCTAAGAAAACTGATCCTGGCAAAAGTTGATACATTACCTATTGACTCGCCATGGAGATTTTTCAACAAAGACATGAAGCCCGAATCAGAAATTTCAATAGGAATGGACTACAAGCCATATCTGAATTTTACCGGAGTTAAGATCGGTGATGTGAACGGAGATGTCACCAAGTCTGCTTCAGCAACAAGCCGTGCCGGTGAGGGATCGTACATCTGGACCTATGAAGAAAGAGATTTCCGTCGTGGACAAGAGCTTGAGATCTCACTATCAAGCGGTCAATCCGGATGGATTGAAGGATTTCAAATGGAGATATCCGTTGATCCTAATCAGTTGAAATTGAGTGATTTACTTCCAAATAGGCTTGGTCTGACTGCAGCCGATTGGAATATCCGAAATTCGGTACTCTACATTAGTTGGATAAGTGATGAACCGGTCTATATAGAGGAAGAAGATGATCTATTTACCATCAGACTTGAAGCAGAAAGTGAAGGACGGATGTCCGGAGCAATGGCCGCAACCAAACATCGTGTTTTACCTCAGCTCTATGCCCGGGATTCTTCATTTACCATTAGTCTAGTGCCCCAAGAACCAACACCTTCTTCGTTTGTCTTGTCCCAGAATGTGCCTAATCCATTTACCCATTATACCAATGTCCGGATAGAATTCGCTGAGGACATGGAGGCGATGATTAAGATATCAGATCTTTCCGGAAGGATCTATTACGGTGACAAAAGGAGATTTGAGAAGGGATACTACGATCATCATATTAATCGTGACCAGTTAGGGTCTACGGGAATCTACCTATATGAAGTAACAACCGAAAAAGAGCATCGCATACTGAAGATGTTACTGACTCCATAAGATCTATTAATAATACCATTTGATTACTCATTTGGCTTTCTGCTAGTCTTGGCAGGAAGCCATTTTTATTATTAGTAATGCCTATCGATTTAAGATAAATAAATTGACATATATGTTATATAGAAATATATATTAGAACTATATTTGAGGCAATTATAAAGGCACGAGACCCCGGTTAATATGAAATATCATTGTTTGATTACATTTTGATATAGTTATATATAATTATCACTAAAATGTCATATTATCTGGGTATTTTTGTGTCACTTGAACATATTTAAATTTAACCGATAAGAACAAGGAAAGTATATAATTGATTGATTTTCAAAAAAATACAGTCAATTAGAAACCAAAACTACAGCACCATGAAGATAATTGCCCTACGCAATCTTGTCTACTTTGCGTTATTGTTAACCCTATATATTCCAAATAAAGTCGACGCCCAGGTTATCGTGCAAACGTTCCTGGATGCCAATAATAATGGCGTTCAGGACCCGGGAGAAGACCTGGTGACGGGTCTTACTGTCACCGCAACCGACGCCAATGGGAATGAATTCCCTCTGCTTGATGATGGGAATGGGACTTTTATTTTGCCCTCGGAATTGATTTTCAGCAGATTAAGAATAAAAGTAACCGGATACGCGCCGGGTTTGATGCAGGGAGTGGCAGGACCAACTTCCGTATTTTATGTCGTAGACGGAGATACAGTCCTGGTACCCGTGAGTCCCGGACCTAATGTCAGTGTGGAAACCAGTAAAATACTGATCCCCTGTTATGATGGTGGACCTGCGGAGGGGAACCAGGGTCCGGCATTTGTGTCATTTCCCTACAATGTAGATGGTATTGCCCAGTCTAAGGGAGGTAGCGAAGTTGATCCGGATATGGATGCCACCATTGAACAGATAGGTTCGGCCTGGGGTGTGGCGTATCAAAACACCTTAAAGCGGGCCTTTACTTCAGCAGTGTTGAAAAGACATGTTGGTTTGGGACCGGAGGGAACGGGAGGACTCTACATGATTGACTATGCAAGTGGCAGTCCGGTGGTGACAGGTTTCAATCTGCAGGGGATCGTACCGAGTGTGGGCCCTGCAATCGATCTCGGTTCGGTACTGCGTGAAAATGTCACCGGTGATGTTGATGCCTCGATGCCCTATGCTTTGACCACGGCACCGGCCACGGCAACTTATGATATGGATGCTTTTGCCAAAATTGGTGCTACGGCATTCGGAGATATCGATGTGGAAGAAGATGAGCGGACTCTGTGGATGGTTAACCTGAAGCAACGTTCGTTGATTGCTATGGACGTGGCCCAGGAAAATCTGGTGCCTGGTACTCAGAATATTCGACATTATCCCATCAGCAATATGACGGGCCTGCCAAATTTAAACTACCGCTATGCGATGTGTATCAACGCAGGTGGTAATTTGAACAATACCGGAGCAGAACCCTTCACAGATCAGAATGCAGTAGCCTGGGATAAAAATAAATATAGCGAGAGTGGTGAGGGTAAGTATTCCGCCATCTCGGTCGCAAACTTGCTCAATAGTGATCAAAATACCTCTGAGCGACCTTTGTACCGGACCTACCGGGTGGGAGAGCAATTCTGGTATCGAATCCCTGCTCCGGTCCAGGAGACGTACACGGTCACGCTGCATTTTGCCGAGCCCAATAGCTATGTAGCCGGAGACCGGGTGTTCCGAATTATAGCCGAGGGCCAGGTTATTGCAGATTCCTATGATATTGTCCAGGAAGCAGGAGGAAACAAGACTGCGGTAACCCTTTCCTTTGAAGTGCCGGTAAATGATGGAACCGTTGATATCGAATTTGAAGGTTTATCCGGAGCGAAAACGAATAAAGCGCTGGTCAGTGGAGTGGAGGTCGTCGGTCAAAGTATCATGGAATCCGGTGTTTTACGTCCCTGGGGCTTGACCTTTCACGAGGGTTTTGGATATCTGGGTGTGGTGGCAGATGCAAGTATCTCTCAGTCTCGAGAGCATCTCTTTGGATTTGTTCTCCGATTTGATCCCCAGGATATGGCAAGTGGATTTACCGAAGTGCTGGCTTTTCCGTTGGGATATCCAAGAGAGCGTGCATCCAATGCGCATATCCCTCAACCCCAACCGCTGAGATCGGCGGAGTGGCAGGCATGGATATCAGATTGGTCTTCCACCGCATTTATTACCGAAGAAGAACAATTGTCTTCCTCTAAGGCACTATTGTGCTCCTATTCCCAACCAATTCTATCGGATATTAACTTCACCTCAGATGGTGGTATTACCGTTGGACTTATGGATCGTTGGGGTCACCAATGCGGATACCGCAATTATCCTGCTGATCTCTCGGATAGCACCTTGATTGTGGCGTATGGCCCGGGAGATATTCTTCGGGCTTTTGATGACAACGGTATCCTTAGATTGGAATCGCAACACGGAGATAATGGAGTTTATTTCCGAAATGATGATGGACCGAGTTTCTCCGGGGAATTTTTCTATGAAGACTACTTTGTCGCTGCGGCTGCTCACCATGGTGAAATTTCGACCGGTGGTAATGGAATCCTTCGCGGTACGGGCACAGTAGTTAATACGGTGTTCAACCCGATTAATGTTGGAGCCGGCAATCAGGATTATGAAAATGACGGTGTCTATACACAAGGAATTCAATTTTATAGCACGGAGACCGGATTAAAAGAAAGAGCCTATCTCTTCGTGGACCAATATATTTCCGGTAAAGCCAATGGACTGGGAGATATGGAATTCGCTTCTGAATTTATCGGAGGTGAGATTGGTAACTATGTATGGTGTGATGGTAATGGCAATGGTATACAGGATGCAGAGGAGTTTGGTATAGATGGCATTATGCTCACGCTGCATGATAAAGAGAATGGTGATGCTCAGGTGGCAATGACTACCAGTGCCAATGGTGGACAATTCATCTTCGATAATCTTTTGCCAAATCATAACTATGCCATTCGAATTGACCTGGCCAAACTGGAAGCCTTGGGATTCTCCGGACTCGTTCCGGATCCCGACCAGGGAATTGATGATGAACTGGATTCCGACGGAGATCCAAACATGCTACCTGGATTCAGTATTGCAATGTTGACGACCGGTCCGGTGGGGGAAAATGACCACAGTATCGATTTTGGTTTTCTGGGACCTCAGGCGAATCCATGTACCTTGTTTGAGTGTGCTGATCCTGCCGGTATGGGACCGGATCCATGTGCGGATTTCACCCTGGCTCAAATAATGGACTGTGTGCTGCCTCCGGGTATCATGAACAATGTGGCGATCTTTGCAGGTTTGCAGGACGATAGTCTGATCAATCCGATCACTTCGTTTCCGATCCGGGTATGCGGTCCTGATTCAATAGTATATGCACGAGTGAGTATTCCCGGTGATGATATGTGTTACTCCATTGCTCCGATTACATTGAGCATTGTTGATCCCATGGGAGGAACCATGCCTGAATACATTCAATTGGCCTGTGATATGACTACAGTCGATCTGCCTGCGGTTGCATCAAACAACGGATTATCCTACAGTGCCATTGACTTCTTTACAGACATGGCCAAAACCATGATGATACCATCACCCGCTTCTTATGCACCCGTTAGTATGCCCGATACGGTTTATTTCAATGCAACGGTTACCGGAGGCCTGGATGATTGTCCCATCATGGGATCCGTCATCATCCTGCCTTATGGTCGTTCCTTGATTGAAGCCGGAGCCGATACATCGGTATGTGGAATGTCCTGTCTGGATTTGACTTCCATCGGAGCTAGTTTTATGCCCAGCGGAAGTGGAGCTACTATGGCCGAATGGTCTACTTCGGGTACAGGGACTTTTACACCCAGCATCCGGTTTGGGGAGGCTACTATGTACTGCCCCAGTGCCGATGATGTTTTAGCCGGAAATGTACAACTTACGTTGACCGTGATTGATGATCCGTGCGTGATGGTATCCTCTCAAATGAATTTGACGATTATGCCGGCAGTCCCCATGCTGATACCGGGTGAGCCGGATACAATCCCATGTACGCACCCATTTGCCGAAAACCAGGCTGAAAATGATACATTCCCGACCTGTCGGATGGTCTTCGATTGTTTTGACACCATCGTTGGTACGGTGATCGATTATCAGATCATTCCAGGAGATTGTACGACCGAGATCGTCAAGCAGATCAAGCGAACGGTTCAGTTTACCTACGACAAAGAAGATTATTTCTGCATGGACACTATTCCGGTGCTTTCTCTGCCGGATACCGTTATTTGTCCGCCGGAAAGAGATAGTGTTTATTGTGAATTAGGCTACCTGAAGGATGAATATGGCCATCCATCGCCCTGGGAAACAGGATTTCCAATGGCAGATACAATCCCGTTGTGGCCTCAACCTCCGTCAGTATGCGATATACTGGTCATCTACAAGGACACCGAGTTCGCCTCTGATTGTCCAATGACAATTAAACGGGAATGGTTTATTAAAAATAGTTGTACCGGGACTTTTGATACCTGTGTACAGTGGCTTATGGTATTCGACACGGTTGGACCGTATGTTACAAAAATTGACACAGCGGCTTTCATTTCACTGGCAGGTACTTCTACCCATGATTGTTATGCAGATGTATACATTCCACCCATTGGTTTTGCAGATACTTGTTCAGGGGTCAAGCAGGTGAAGGCCATGATTTATAACTACGGTACTGCTTTGATGACGTACAACAGTGAAAGCAAGTGTTTTGAAAGTCATGAGAAATTCAGGGTGCCGGTCTCAGAAATTGATTTTCTGAATGGACAGTTTAATATCGCGTACATTCGATATGAAGCACTCGACCATTGCCACAACGAGACCGTTCTCGACAGTCTCCCCGTTGTAGTAGTCGACCGGGTAAAACCAGTGACCATATGCGACAAGGGTCTGAATATTACCGTCTCTGACTCGATAGAATGGGTGCATGCTGAAAGTTTCAATGAAGGCACCTGGGATAACTGTGGAATATCGATGCTTTTAGCCAGAAGGACCGATTGGGCCACTGCTTGTGGCGTAGATCTCTGTGATGATCTTCATTTTCTCTATGAAACCGAGCATCATGATTCGGTTTGGTGCTCAAGACTGGAGAGCGACAAGCACATAAATCCGGTGGAGGCACACTATCAAAAGGCAATCGACTGGTTGTGCTCTGATGGACAGGTATGCAGCTATCCACTTTTGATGGGGTGGACTTATGACCTGATAAAATATGCGACGTTGCACTGTATTGATCATCCTTACCCTGTAGATGCCCATTATCTGGAGGAATTACTGGCAACTGCTGACTACGGTCTTACGACGGATGAACTCACACGAACGTTATTGACGGCGGTGATCCCTTGCGTGAAGACCTATGATGCAGATAGTCTGTCGGCGGCCTTTGTGGAGTATATTAATTCTCCAGCCAGTGACGCAGTGGCAGATCAATTGCTGAGAGATCTATTTCATATCATCTTTGCCAACCGGATTCCGGATGACGAAGGAGTCTTTGATGATGTTTTTGGAAACTTTGCTACCGTTGACATCGGCAAACAGATTGGTGGTGGATGGAGCGAAGCAGTTCCGTTCTGTTGTGAAGACGCCTGTCAGGAAGTTACCGTCGAGGTTCTTGCTATGGACTACTGGTGCAATTGGAGCAAATGTTGGACTACCGTTAAGGTTGAAGACAAGACTCCACCTGAAGTGGTTTGTGAGTTATATGATGCAACCGTAACCTGCAGCGCCTACAAACAATACTATGCACCGGCCGTAGAATTAGCCTTACAGGGAGAATTTGACAGCTTGCAGAGTGTGCTGGGACGTTATGATAAGGTTCAGAAAGATGGCTATGGCAATCTTCCGGAGAAGACCACCTATACCATTTATGATTTAACCTGTGATTCTAACTTGGTTGAGAAAGATACGTTAGTGTATGATGAGCATCTGGGTTATATCTGGAAGACCTACCATTACTACCGGGCAGAATATGATCTGGAAGAATATGAAAGGTTTAACGGACAGGTTGCCGATAACTGTGGATTGGTCTGCATAGAAGAAAAACCGTGGGTGAATCTTGACCATTGTGGAAATGGATACATTAAAAGGGTATTCAAATTTGTCGGTCAGTGTACGGATCAAGCTTCCGGACATTTTGCCGATACCATAACTAAATATCAGACGATTTGGATTACAAACGATTGTGACATTTCCAAGGCGATGTTTGAAGTGCCCAAAGACACCATCGTGTACAGTTGCGGTATTGAGTACGCTGAAGATGGAAGTGGAAATGTGGCAGGAGTGTTGAGTCCCGAATTTACCGGAAACGCGGAATACGTCTTTGATAATGATTGCCGGCTGGTCGGTATCGGTTATTATGACAAGGTTTTCAAAATAGTTGGAGGTGATGAAGCATGTTATAAGGTGCTTCGGA
>JAGQWZ010000226.1 GCA_020436835.1 Saprospiraceae bacterium
AGCAATTCGTCTAAATCCACATTTTTTCAATACGTCTTTATGCGGAGTGTCATGGTTTAAAAAAAGACCAGCAAAGTAAAATGTGTTGAGTCGGCTGCAGAAAGATTAAAAGATCTCCACAAGCCCGAATCCTATTCTTTCGTCATCACCTCTTTCCACTTTTTTCCGGCTTCGGTTGGCTCGAAGGTCCAATCTTCGATCAACATGGGTGACCAGTTGGGATCAAAAACCCAGACGACATACGAGATACCTTTCGTCCGGCAATATTCCGTTAAAATATCTACATAGGAGGGATCGCTGATCACCGGAATGTGCGCTCCTCTTGCATCGGCACTACAAAAGCCCACTTCGGTTAAGAGTACAGGATATTTATCCGCAACATATCCCCAGTCTTTTTCCCACTGATCAATCCAGGGTTGGGGACGTTTTTGGGGATAAGGATGACTCACGTAAGCTACATCGGTAAATTTGACCGGATCATCTTTTATTTCCGTCAAATCATAGGCCCAGTTGAATCCTGCAATCAAAGGGATGTTCTTACTTCCATTAGCCCGGATAATGACAATGATCTCCTCAACAATCTCCTTCCACTGTGGCCAGGTGCAAAGTCCGAAACGGCCGGAAGCCGTGGTAGGCTCATTGAAAAGTTCAAAAAATGCTACGGTGGAGTTATCGCCATACCGGAGTGCCATGATACGCCAGAAATCAAAGGTCTCCGCTTTGGTGGTAATATAACCCTGACTTTGAAATAATTCCGAACGTAAATTTCCGATGCTGTGCCAGTCGATAATGACGTAGAGGCCTGCTTCAGCGGCCATTTGAATACCGGCATCCAGCAATTTCAGGTATTCGTCTTTCCCCCGTTCCCTCCAGGCCCGCGGATGCACCGGAAACCGAACCAAATTTGCTCCCCAGTTTTTCATCTCGGAGAAATAAGCCTCATTCCAATTTCCGGCTTTTTCCAGTTTATCGGGATCACTGGTATTTAATCCCTGAAACACCATCTGCTCACCGAGCTCGTTCACCAGTTTATTTCCTTCCACCCGTATCCAGGGAAGGGGCGCCTGAGCCGATCCGGTGCCAACAACCAGCATTAAAAACACAGACAAATGGATTCGGATATATCTCATTTTACGGATTTGAAGATTCTGCAATAGTTAGATAACGAATGTATGATAATAATAATCGTCCTGCATTACACTACAGTGGGATTTCCGGACACTCCCAAATTCCAAAAGAGCATCAGAAATATTGGCGGTGGTTAGCTGTTTTCCTGATGACCTGGTCTCAAACTCACTTTGAGGATACCGTTGTTGGTTTGAACTATTCATGACTTCTAAGCCTGATCCTCCCCGACCGCTTACCGGCTGATTCATCACTATAAATATCGAAGGCTCCAATAGATTCACGGTCTTTGCGAAAATCCGGCTGACCGGCATCCACCCAGGCCGTGTACCAGCTACTGCCAATCGCCAGGATGGATTTTCGCATCCTGTCCTCAACCATCCCCTGCATACGGTTTTGATAAGCCTCCGCATACGCAGGACATTGAGTGCGAACCGTGACATCTAAACGCTCATCAAAACAGTATTGCTGATCAGTCGGAAATATGTTGCTCAATTCTTTCTCAATGAGTAAAACGCTATCCACAAAAGCATTGCTTGATAAAACAATGTCCCAATAAAAAGTCCGGGGATCTGAGATGTAATCCGCTTTCCCTACAAAAAAATCATATTGTTCTTCGGCAAATAGCTCCGGAATTCTACTCTCCCAAAAGGCATGAATACCCAACTGATCGGTGAATTGTCCATTATAGTTGCTCGTGGTATGCAATGGCACATGCGCATCCCCGATATAGTGTCCCATTTCAGCCGCAAGCCGAATAATTCTGCCCTTGTCCCTTTCCAAGAAAGCCTGGGTTAGTGTGCTTTGCATTCTGATCAGGTGATAAGGCAAAATCCCATGTCCGCTGAGACTGTCGACTACCAAAATGCCTTCACATCCGGTGTCTTCATCCAGATTGAGGTATACACGCCATAGCGCACAGTCGACCTCCCAGGTATCTTCATAATACCCCGGCAGTATGGACCTCATAAAAAATTGAGGAAAATCACTTTTGGAAAAGAGTATATTTTGATCTCGAAGCAGATTAGAATCGGCAGAATAATATCTGCGCCAGATCTCCTCTCCTTTAAAAATGATGGAATCATCAGGCGCCTGGTGCCAAATTATGTCACAATAGCGAATAAGTGCTTCTGACCAATGACGCGGTAGATTCTCAAATGGCGCCTGGCCCCAATGATCCAGGTCGATGTAATGCCGGGTAGCCTCAAAAGCACTGGCATATCTCCTTTTATCGGGATCCACTGCATGTTCACTGATAAATTCGAGATTGGGCTTGAACAGGTATAGCATTTCCGGTGGCAACGTAAAAACAGCCATACGGTTGATCAGTCGATGGCCATAAAAACCCCAATCTCCCAATGCGCCCAGGGAGAAAAGGAGAGATAAAAAAACAAGGAGTGTTAGAAAACCAAATTTCACGTTACCGAAAATTAAAGAATAGTCACGATTTGGCGAAGTGTTCTGAACGTTAACCTGGCTTTACCATGAGTTGTAGAGTGCACTGCCTGGCTGTCGAAGGGCTCTGTTCAAAGATTTTAACTAAATTGATCGTGGATTACGATCCAAAGCACCATTAGTGAGCAACCGAAAGAAACTATCCAGGCGAAAGATACGCCGTGACAATAATTCGAGCACTGAAAAGGAGCTTAAGACTTCTTTTCGTGAGAAAAAAGAAGACAGCCTCCTGGTTAATGTCAATCATCCTACCCTTAAAAAAATATTTTGGTCCTTATTTGGGCTCTCTGTCTTATTGCTTGTCTTTGAAAGCTATCAACTTGGTATCCCTGGCGACGAGCCGATTGATGCCGAGTATGGCCAGGCGGCGCTGCACTTTTACCAGAGTCTGGGCGAAGACACCACTTTCAGGGAGCTGACTGTTTACAACCAGAATTTTCCTTTACAGAAATATTATGGCGCCGGCTTCGAAATGCCGGTTACCCTATTGACCAAATTGGTCCCTGCTGTCAACCCCTTTAAGATCCGGCACATGGCCGTGGCTATTTCAGGTGCTTTGCTGATTCTATTCATTGGACTGATATCGGTAGAGTTACTGGGATGGCTGGCCGGCATCGTCAGTATGTTATTTACGCTGGCTTCTCCTACGTTAGTTGGTCATATGCTTTTCAACAGCAAAGATATTCCCTTTACCCTGGGACTCATCATTTCGATCTACTATATGCTACGAATCAGCCGCCAGTGGCCCGGTATGAAAAACCTGGATTTATTGGGAATGGTAACCGGAATCGCCATGGCAACCAGCGTTCGAATCGGTGGCTTGCTAGCGATATTTTATCTGGCCATCCTGCTGATCACTAAACTGCTGGCAGAACGAAAAACAAGGCAAGTATTTCTTAATCTGGAAAATAAAACCCGGGCAAAATCGCTACTGCTGCCGGCAGGGAGTGCTCTGCTTGGCGTCCTCATCGGCCTTTTATTCTATCCCAATCTTTTTCAAGCCCCCTTGCAACATATTACCCAGGCACTCTCGGTTGCCTCGGATTTTCCCGTCCGGATCCTGATGTTGTTTGAGGGAAAAATGATCTATTCAACTGACCTTCCCCGCTATTTTCTATTGAAATCCCTGATAATCAGTTTGCCCATCTTTATGCATATCGGCGCGATTCTGATTTTATTCACTTTTAGAAGCATCATAAATCATATCGGAATAGTGAATTTTATATTCCTGCTCTTCACCATTCTTTTTCCACTTGTTTATATCATCTGGAGTGATGCTGCGATTTACAATGGCTGGCGGCACGTGATGTTTTTCTATCCGACACTGGTTGTACTAACTTCACTTTCAGTGACGCTAATACTCGTTCCATTTCGATGGGATATGATCAGGACTTCCGTACTGGTTTTGTTTGGTGTCCTGATAGCCAAAGTGCTGTTCTGGCAATTCATTAATTATCCATATCAATATGCCTATTACAATGAGCTGACCGGTGGGTCAGCAGCGTATAAGAAATACGATAGTGATTATCAGCAACTGGCGGTTTCGAAAGGGGTAGATTGGTTGTTGGAAAATGAGGATGACCTAAAAGACCCAAACCGGGAAAGAAAAATAATCGCCAGCAATAATGGTCATGCGCTTAATCACTATTACGACACCACAGCTTTAAATATTGAGTTTACTTTTACCGGTATGAAAGATCTGCGTAATTCGGATTGGGATTATGCAGTGATGTCTGAGCTTTTCGTGACGCCGGAAGTACGGCGACTGGCCTTACCACCGACCGATAATGTGCACACGGTTGCAGTCAGTGACAATCCCCTTGCCTATGTTATCAAAAGAAAAAACAAATATAATTTTGAGGGGCTGACGGCATTACAAAAGGGAGATGTCGGGTTAGGACTGGAATTATTACAGAAGGCGAACCAGGAAGATCCGAAGAATTTTAATGCCTGGTTAAATATCGCACTGGGTCATTCTCTCACCGGAAATGGGGCGGAAATAATTCGATATGTGACACCTTACCTGCGGTTATATCCTACCGATTGGATTGCTATCTATCTCATGGGAGTGGGATATTATTACCAGCAGGATTATGCCAATGGAGAGCGCTATCTACTTCAGGCACGAAAACTAAAACCTTCTGATCCCAGCATTATTAAAAGGCTGACGGCCTTGTACCAGGAGAGTGGTCAGCTGGAGAAACTCAGAGCACTGCAACAACAAAGTAATTAGGGCTGTCCTTATTGAAAGAAATTATCCAGATCTACAAATAGTTTTCCAAACAATCGATTCTGAACCAGAAACAGGTTTCCCTTGTCATCAATTAAATGGTAACGTTCAATGAATTGATTCGCTCCGTCACTTTTCATGAGTGGATAAAATGCTGTATGATAGGCTGTGCCATCTTTTCGACGAATGGTAATGCGGGAGAAAGGAGTTTTGTCGACCAGCTCGCTGTACAGGATATCATCATCTATCAGCGCTTCGGCACTCACCATTTTATATTGGTGCAAATAGGCTTCCACCGCCCCGGATCGAACTCGTCGTTTTGAAACATCAATCTGATCCTTTAAAGGATAGACTTCAAAATCGTTATCCTGGAGTCGAATCACAAATGACGCGGACGCTTGTTGTGGATATTCCACCATTAATTCAGAAATCTCATCATACTCTTCCCTAAAAACAGTGCGATCTCTCCATTCAATTTCGGGCATGATAAAATAAGGACGGATCGAGCCGTCGAGTCCCGAAATATTCGCTATGGCCGGAGACTGAGATCCGTCCATTATGATGAAAGTTCCGGTTTCATCCGGGGTATTTCCACCGACAAAATAGGATTTCATCACCTCACCCCGACGATTAATGATTTCCACCCTGGTCCCCGTCGTTGCCAGATCACGCAACATGTTCTGCTGAGCTGCCGAAGTAGGGATATATTTTAATTCCAGATTATTAATGGCATTTAAAAGATTCGATATTGCATCATTTCTCACGGAATATTTCTGATTGAGCATCCAACCGTTTTTCTGCCGTTGCAAGAGTATGTCCGGATCCATCAAGCGATAATTTATTCTGATCTCGGCAATATCATCGACATCCGTTACTGAATAGCGATATTCCTCTCCAATATCCGGAAGTTGTTCTTTTTGATAGTAAGTGTATAGCATCCAGGCCGCAAACAAAAGCAGGAGCGCTAAAATGATTTTTTTCATATCATCCGGATCTTTCCAATCAAGGTATAACTTCTTAGCTTAACGCTTCTTTGGTGTAGCGACGCTTCCTCAGATAATTAAAGACTAATCCAGCGCCAAGCAGAAGCAGTAGAGGCAATAAAACATTGATTATCTGCCAGAAAAGTTTTTCTTCCTGAATCTTTTGTTGATCCAGCAATCTCAATTTTATGGTCTTTGCCCTGGCTTCACTCAAGCCGATCCGGTCAAGCATATACTCGACGGAATTGGTTAGAAATTCCTTGTTGGCAAAAGTATAATTCACATATTCGTTAAATCCGAGATCCCTGATTTCACCACTGGTCGGATCAACACTATTCCGGGCAATATCGCCATCACTTACCACCAGAATCCTGGCCGGATCTCCTTCTTCTACAAATGCAGCTCCAATTTGCTCAAGACCAACCATCATATCCGCACTCAACCGGTTTTTGTATGCGGATTCAAAACTACCTTCCAACAACACCGCTACTGTTTGCCGGCCAGCCTGAAACTTCGATTGGTCCGGCTCGGTCTTCAGGATTTCAAAGTCCAGCAATACCGGATTGACCTGAAGCCGGCTGTAGGGAGATGATTGAAGCAATGGTGTCTTCTTAATTGATTTACTGGTTTTTATGGTGTCAATGGTTGCCGGAAATTTTAGGTTAACCGGATCCAATCCCTTAACGATGGGATGACTGCCCGTCCCCTCCGCCAGGATGTGATAGTACCACTGAAATAAATTGAATTTGGCATTGCCACCCGGACGATTTATGGCCAGGGGAATAGCGGTACATTGGAGATCAAGCACGAAATTCTTATTCACCCGGGCTCCATATTTAAATAATAAAGGATCCAGTGAAACGTCATTATCATGCGGCAAATATTCACCATTAACCCGGATGGAATCGAGATTTGCGATCAGGGGATCGAGTAAAAACATCACATTCCCTCCATTCATGATAAACTGATCGAGTACGAAGAGGTTTTTTTCCGAATATGCCCGGGTGGGTTTGGCAATGATAAGCAAAGATATATCCTGAGGTATTTGGTAAATACTGTCCAGATTGACCCGGCCGGTATTATAAAAAGCCCTTAGATTACCTTCCAGCGCCAGGGTCTGCCGAGCCGACAATTCACCGTGGCCCGCGGAAAACAAGATATTCGGTTTATTGGTTGCCCTCAACTTTGCGATCGCATTGGAAAATTTATACTCCAGCAAAGTGATACTGTTGTTTAATGCAACATCTCCGGACGTTGATGCATTTTCCTCCAATAAATTTATGGCCACCTGGCGATCCCCATAGTTGAAGATCGCGAAGGGATAAATTCTCTTTCGTTGTTGTCCCTCTGCATCTCTGACATTCAGTTCGGTGGGGATGATACCCACCTGGGCCCAACGCTCCAGGCGTTCCTGCACCTCCTCCTGATCTCCGGCCAGGGGGTCTTCAAAACGATACTGGATATTGCCATTAATCTTCTTGAATTCTACCAGGAGTTCGCGAAGGGCAGTGGGCAATCGCCTAAATTCCGCCGGAAATTTGCCTTCCAGCAGAACCTGAATAAAAATGGGTGCATCAACTTCAGAAACAATTCTGTGCGTGGCATCGGTGAGCGTATACCGGTGATCTTCCGTAAGATCGATTTTAGTGTGAAAAATACCTGCGGCCAGATTTACGAGAACAATCACTACGATCACGATCAGCAGCCAGTACATCCGGTCATATGTCTCCTTTAATCTGCTCATTGATTGCGATTTTCCCGTAGGTATTTATGGGTCAGATAGAGAAAGAAGAATATGGCACTGAGAAAATAGATGACATCCCGGGTATCAATGACTCCATTGCTGATGGAACGATAATGATAATCGATCCCAATTTTTTGGAGAATACTGTCGACGCCCCCGAAAAATGCTGGCAACGTACTGATGAAATAGAATCCCCAATAGACCAAAAAGCAAAGCAGCGCACCTATTAAAAAGGCGACTATTTGATTACTGCTTAAGACGGAAGCGTACAAACTGATTGCAATAAAAATTCCGGCGAGAAAAAATAGGCCGATGTAGGAACCGAACACCTCACCCCGGTCGATATTACCCTGAGGAGAGCCCAACTGCCAGATGGTATAGTAATAAATGATGGTCGGCAAAATGGCCACAAATACCAGAAATAAAGCGCCCAGGTATTTACCCATTATTATCTGCCACTCGGTAAGAGGTTTCGTAAAAAGCGTCTCCATAGTACCCGATTGCTTTTCTTCGGAAAATGATCGCATGCAAACGGCAGGGATCAGAAAAAGGAAAATAATCGGTGCCACCGTAAACAACTGGTCAAGACTGGCGTAGTTATAATCTAAAATACTGTAGTCGGGAAACACCCACATGATTAGGCCCAGGATGGTGAGAAAAACACCAACCACCACATAACCGGTGAGGGTACTGAAAAAACCATTAATTTCTTTCCTCAATATCGACCACATAGCCTATTTCAATGTCATCTTTTGAAAAACATCTTCCATACTTGATTTCTTTTCGTTCATAGAAAGTATTTTCAGATGATTTTGAACCACAAAATCAAAAATGCTTTCCCGAGGATCATGATTTGATTTTTTAAATACCAATCGATATCGATTTCCACTTGACTCAATCACTTCTTCCAATCCTGTCAACTTCCATTTATTTTCTAATGGTCTATTTAATTCCACTTCAATTTCTCTTTGATTATTCAGCGCGCGATCCAGATATTCAATTTTATCATCGGCGACCAGTTTTCCATCATGTAAAATAATAACGCGGTCACAGAGTGCCTGAACTTCCTGCATAATGTGACTACTAAATACGACGGTCTTTTCTTTTCCTATATTCCTGATTAATTGACGGATTTCTACCAGTTGATTGGGATCCAGACCCGTGGTAGGTTCATCGAGAATTAAAATTTCCGGGTCATGAATCAAAGCCTGAGCCAACCCGATCCTTTGCCTGTACCCTTTGGAAAGGGCTCTGATCAATTTATGTTGTTCCTTTTCGAGACCGGTCAGGGCTACGATATCTGATATTCTTTTTCCGATGTTATCCAGTTGGTATACCGAAGCCACAAAAGAAAGATATTCCCGCACATACATATCCAGATACAGGGGATTGTGCTCGGGCAAATACCCGATCAGCCGCTTTATTTCCAGCGCATGAGTTCGAATGTCCAATTCATTGATCATCGCTTCACCCTGGAAGGCATCCATGAATCCGGAAAGGATCTTCATGGTAGTCGTTTTTCCGGCCCCATTCGGTCCCAGAAGACCTACAATCTCTCCCCCGGGAATAGAAAAACTGATTCCGGCCAATGCTTTTTGAGTCCCATATTGCTTCTCCAGATTCTGTACTACTATACTCATGGTGACGGCATGGAATTTATTTCTTCAATCAGGTCAGGAAGTCGCCAGGCATCATCTACCCGGTAATTGCCTATGGCTGTACGTCTCAGTGCTTTCAGATAGGCCCCGCTTCCCAGTGCCTTACCAAAATCGTGGACCAGTGACCGGATGTAAGTGCCCTTACTGCAGGTGACCCGGAACATGACTTCCGGAAGATCAATTTCAGTCAACTCAAAAGATGAAATGACCACCCGGCGCTCAGGTATTTCTACCTCTTTACCTTTGCGGGCTAGTTTATATAATGGGACTCCATCTTTTTTTATTGCCGAAAAAATGGGAGGTTTCTGCATAATCTCTCCAGTCATTCTAAACGTTTGTTGCTGAAGAGAGGAGTCATCCAGATGACCGATGGCAAAGGTTTGCTCGATTTCACTTTCACTATCGTAGGTTGATGTAGTTGCTCCCAGGTACATGGTTCCCACATATTCCTTTTCCTGAGCTTGATACTGATCAATCAACTTTGTCATTTTGCCGGTACATACGATCAATAGGCCGGAAGCCATGGGATCAAGTGTACCCGCATGCCCTACTTTGAATTTCTTCAGGTGAAATTTCTTTCTAATTGCATAACGGATCTTATTGACGACATCAAATGACGTCCATTCCAGCGGTTTATCTACCATAATCATCGTGCCAGAAACTACATCCGATAGTTCAGGCATATCAGAAAGTGCTGTTTACCCAGATTATGCAAAAGATTCCGACCACTGCACAATACCAGCCGAAGTACTTCAATTGAGCTCTCTTGACCAGTGCGATCATCCAGATGCAGGCGGCTATTCCGGTGATAAATGAGGCAATAAAACCTACCAGCAGCGGGACAAATTCGCTTACCACCTGCCATTCTCCCGAAAGCATGTCTTTGGCAATTTTTCCGAAGATTAATGGTACGACCATGAGAAATGAAAATCTTGCCGCCTTCTCCCGGTCTATTTTAAGCAAGACTGAAGTAGAGATCGTTGCTCCCGAACGGGATATGCCCGGAATGATGGCTATGGCCTGAGCAATGCCAATTAAAATGGCAGACCGCGTATCGACAGACTTCAGCGTCCGCTTGCTCCGGTCGGCCAGAAATAACAGAATGGCCGTCACGATCAAGGCGGCACCCACCAGCCAAAGGTTCTGATTGAAGAGGGACTCGATCACATCTTCAAAAAACAATCCTACCAATGCAGCCGGAACCATGCTGACGATAATATTCAGGATATAACTATTTGCTTCATTCCTCTCCATTTTCAACCCCTCTCTGATGAGCTGTATTATCTCCTTTCGAAAAACAAAGATAGTGGCACAGGCCGTGGCAAAATGTAAAACTACCGTCATCAGCAAGCTTTGTTCGCCGGTGCTTTGATCGTTTAAAATGTATTTGGCAATTTCCAGATGTCCACTACTGGATACAGGCAAAAACTCTGTGAGTCCTTGAATGATCCCAAGTACGATTGCTTCCCAAACAGTATCCATGTACAGAAAAGCCTTAAGCCCGCTTAAAAATGGCAAATATCTCAACGACCAGACCGGCCAGTATCACTACCGGGGCCAGCACAGTGCGTCGAAAACTATAGATGATTGAGTCATCCCAGACATCAGGACTCGGCATGCTTCCTCCTGACATTAATAGCATTCCCAGAAAGATCAATCCGGCGCCGGCTCCCATCAAAATGTAATTCTCCTTCTTAAAAATGAGTTCTTTGGGTTCTTTGGCGCTGGAAGATTTCCTAACCCGTTGGGAGGTAGGAGTCACTTTTTTCTTGGTGGTCTTTACTACTTTTTTCTTTTTCGATGTCTTGGTTTGAGTCATTAACCCTGAATTTTGTACAAAAGTATCAGTATTTATCTGCTTTTTACGAGATATTTTGATTTTTTTAATCTGTTATACAGCCCATCTTAACCTCGACTTACAGATGCAGGTCATTGGTTTGCATTTTTAAAAACCGGGTGACGACAATCCAGGTACTGATAAAATTAATGAGCATACCACTGACCACCAGCACAGCCACCAGATATAAAATGTATTCGTAGCTAAAATATTGTGTGATCTCCGGTAATCGATCTGCCGCCAGATAATAGGTAAGAACCAGGCCGATAATAGCCACCAGGGCACTGACCAGACCATGCTTAAGACTTTTTGAAAGAAATGGCCTGCGAATAAATGACCAGGAGGCACCCACCAGCTCCATATTGCGAATCAGGAACCGGTTGGCATAAATGGACAGCCGGATCGCATTATAGATCAGCATGAGCGCCAGTGAAGCCAGTAAAAGACCGGCTCCTAAAAAGACCCAGGATATGCGGTCAAGGTTTGCCAGAACCCCTTCTACCATGCCCTCCTGATAATATATCTCCAGAATCTCCGGCCGGCCCTGACTGAATTTCTCTTTGATCTCACTCACCCGTTCCATGCTGAAAGCTCCGGCATCCATGCGAAAGAGAACCACATCTGTCAGCGGATTGGGCATTTCAATATCCATCAATTGCGCCCCCAGTTCAGTGCTCAGACTTTGCAAACCTTCTTCTTTACTGATGTAGGTAACCGACTCTTTTAAAACCCCCGGCTCTGCGGCAAGATCCTCCTTCAAGTGATCGACTTGCTTTTCACTGGCTTTGGGATTGAGTTCCACAACGATTTCAAATTCTTCCTTGAGAGAATTCATGAAGACTTTGGAATGGATAGAGATCAAACCAAAAATTCCGATCAGAAAGAGTACACCGCTTACGCTGAGGATTGACCAAAAGAAGTTTGGCTTAGGTCTAAAATCTTTTCTTTTATGCTCTCTACAGACTCATCTTAACATTCACTTGTAATCAGACCTTCGATCTTTTCAAGTATCCCAAAACAAATCTAAAGATCCTTTTCACTGTC
>JAGQWZ010000227.1 GCA_020436835.1 Saprospiraceae bacterium
CATTCATTTTTTGTCGCTGCGTCGCGTCACCAGGTCGAAAGACGGCATTGATATTATTGCCACTGTTCAAGGGAAGATTGACAATAAGATCTTTATCGAAACCGAGGGGTTGACTCCTTAAATATTCCAACTGTAAATAGCAGACGACGGATCCGGCAATGAATCCAATGGCAGCCAGAAATTGCAGGGTGATCAAAGAGCGTCGCAACCAGGATCCTCCTGGTTTCTGCCCCAGGTTTAATGAATCCCGTAAAATATTTACCGCTTGAAAACGGGTGACGTAAAAAGCGGGATAAGAACCGGCTAGCAAACCGGCCAGGAGAAAAACACCAAAATAGAATGCGAATAAAACCGGGCTTTGGTCGAAAAATGATATTTCCAGTCCGGTGAGAAAATTGAGAGTTGGCAGCGCCAGGAAAGTCAATGCCATTGATAAAATAAAAGCAATAAAACTAATTAAAACAGACTCTCCGAGAAATTGCGAAACTAAGAGACTCCTTTGTGCACCAAGGACTTTTCTTACACCCACTTCTTTGGCTCTGGCCATGGAATTGGCGGTAGAAAGATTAATAAAATTAATACAGGCGATCAGCAGCGTCAATAAGCCTACCGTAAAAAAAAGATATAAATAGTTGGTATTCGCGGAAGGCTTTGGCTCACCATCCACCGTATCCAGGTGAATTGCTGTGACCGGTAATAGGGAGAATGTTTGCTTCTCCCGGAATCGCTCATCGCCTTTCTCGAGGATAAAATCTTTAAATCGCTCATTCACCCAGGCCGGGTCCTGATTGGGCCGCAGTAGCACATAAGTGTATGAATGGGTGGCGATCCAATTGTTTTCGAGGACGTATCTGGTAACGTTCTGTGCTGCCTCAGGTTCCACGTCCACCATGGCTTCATAGGGCAAGAGCATGGAAAATTCCATATGGGCATTATCCGGCCAGGCCCGGACCACGGAGACCACATGAAATCCATCAATTCCGGCCAGCCGTAATGTTTTGCCAATCACATCGGTGGTACCGAATAATTGTAAAGCCGTTTCATCTGAAAGCACTACCGCTTTTGGTTCATACAAAGGGTGGTTGGCAGTTCCCTTTAGAAAGTCAAAGGTGAAGACCTCCGTGGCATTGGAATCGGCAAAATATACGTGGTCCATTTCAAACTGCGCATCGGTTTCCGGAACTTCAACGCTAATGGAACGGCCATAAAAACGGGCGGCAGATTCAATTTCCGGAAAGTAATCCACCAGCTGGGGTCCAATAGTAGGAGGAATCCGCGCCTGATTGATTTCTTCTGCCAGTGTGATCTGATACTTTACCTGGTAGATCCGGTCTTTGTCGGGATGAAACTGGTCATAATTTATTTCATGATAACAGTAGAGGAGAACCAGAAAAAAGCAGGTCATGCCAAAAGATAGGCCGGTGATATTAATGATGGAAATGGCCTTGTTTTTCCAGAGATTCCGGAGGGCTATTTTAATCTGATTTCTGAACATACTGTTTTCAATTTGAAATACTTTTCAAAATAGAAAATTTCGATATGCAGCCGGGATGTTTACGACCGGAGGGTGAAATTCTCCGATGGATAGCAGTTCTTACAAAGGTGCAATCGCTCCTGCTGAGCCTGCCGAAGCAGGTAATTGGGTAATCAGGTAATTAGGTAATTAGGTGAGTGGTGGATAGGAATTCTTACCAGAAAACGACAATCGGTTCTGCAGAGGTCCTGCTGAGCTTGTCGAAGCAGCTTGTCGAAGCGAGGTAATTGGGTAAGCAGGTAATTAGGTAATTAGGTGAGTGGTGGATAGGAATTCTTACCAGAAAACAACAATCGGTTCTGCAGAGGTCCTGCTGAGCTTGCCGAAACAGGTCCTGCTGAGCCTGCCGAATCGGTCCTGCTGAGTTTGTCGAAGCAGGTCCTTCTGAGCCTGCCGAAGCAGCCTGCCGAAGCACTACTGATATCCTGCCGCCTGCAAATTAAATAGTTCAGCGTAGAGGCCATCGGCAGCAATTAGTTCTTCGTGGGAACCCAGTTC
>JAGQWZ010000228.1 GCA_020436835.1 Saprospiraceae bacterium
ACGGCCAAAATACCATTTACTGGAACCGGACCCTCTTTTACGCCAATATGCAGAAGATACCCTTCATGGTAGTTCTCCAGCTCCATTGTGGCTTTGTCAGTTTCTACTTCGGCCAAGATATCGCCAGGTTCTACCTGATCTCCTTCTTTTTTTAGCCATTCAACAATTACCCCTTCTTCCATAGTATCACTGAGTCGGGGCATTCTAATAACCTGGGCCATAAATTTTTATCCTTTACTTGCTTGTAAACTGCTAAATTAATAAAGAATCAGCATTCATCACCCGACTTTGCCATTACCATTCCAAATCAGATATAGTTAGACAACGCGGATCTGGTCCCATTGGGCAAAGATCATCAGTGTTCATGAAGGGAATTATTACTTTTGTTGTTATGAAAATTCAGTCGAAAAATCTTGAAGATGTGGTGATGGCATTCTCGGATTTACCTGGCATCGGTCGCAAGAGTGCATTGAGAATTGCAATCCATATGCTTTCTCAACCCAAAGACAAAGTGGAAAGCTTCCTTGAGGCTTTAAAGTCGTTGTCTGCAATCAAGCGGTGCAGGAGCTGCCATAATCTGGCCGATAGCGATATGTGTTCTATCTGTGAAGACCGGTCCCGGAATCAGGGTTTGATTTGTGTGGTAGAGAATATTCAGGATATTATGGCTATCGAAGAAACGGGACAATACCGGGGTACTTATCATGTGCTGGGTGGCGTTATTTCACCCATCGAAGGAGTTGGACCGGAAGATTTGAATATAGATTCCCTTTTAGAAAGGGTGAAAAAAGGCACCGTGGAAGAGGTGATCATGGCTATCAGTCCAACCATCGACGGCGAAACAACGGTCTACTATATTTCTAAAATGCTTTCCAGTGCAACGGTTCGGATCAGTCAGATAGCGAGAGGGGTTGCATTTGGTGGTGAACTTCAATATACGGACGAAATTACCCTGGGACGGTCAATCCGGGCTCGTTTACCCTATGCGGTAAATGGCAATGATTAATATCTAACCGTCTATGAAGCTGTCGATAATCATAGTCAATTATAATGTAAAATATTTTTTACGGCAGCTGATACAATCGATACATGCCAGTTCTGTAGATTTTACTTATGAAATAATCGTGGTCGACAATGCATCAACCGATGGTTCGGTTGAATTTCTCCGGAGAGCGTTTTCTCACTTGAGACTGATCGTCAATGAGAGAAACCTTGGTTTTTCCAAAGCCAACAACATCGGGATTAGTGAAAGTACCGGAGAATACGTGCTGCTATTGAATCCTGACACCATATTGCAAGAAGATACCCTGCAACTAAGTGTAACATATATGGATAGCCACCCGAAAGCAGGTGCATTGGGTTGTCGTATGATTGATGGAAGTGGTCACTATCTTCCTGAATCTAAACGCGGATTTCCCAGCCCAAGGGTTGCACTGTTTAAAAACCTGGGTTTGTCTGCGTTATTTCCTCAGTCCGGGTATTTCAACGAGTATTATCTGGGCAATTTGAATGAATTCGATGTCAATGAAGTCGATGTATTGACTGGTGCTTTTATGCTACTTAGACGGGAAGCGCTGGATAAATGTGGATTGCTGGATGAAGATTTCTTTATGTATGGTGAAGATATTGATCTTTCTTACCGAATTAAACAGGCAGGATATCAAATAATCTATTTTCCCCAGACCACCATTATTCATTTCAAAGGAGAGAGTACCCGGAAACAGACGGTGACTTATGTCAAGCGATTTTACGGAGCGATGCAGATCTTTGCCAACAAGCATTATGACGGACAAAAGGCGTTTTGGCTGAGATTAATCCTCCAGCTCGGTATTGTATTCCGCGCCGGAATTGCCATCCTGGGGCAATTGATTTCCCGAATTGGAATACCAGTGCTTGAATGGGTTTGCTTTGTCCTGGTCCTTAATTTGTTTTCATCTTTCTGGGCCAATTTCTATTATGATGACCCCGGCTACTACCAGGATTCAAATATTATTCTAAACATTATTTCCTATGCTTCCATTTGGATGGTTGCCCTGCTGTTGTGCGGAGCTTATGATCGTATTTTCAAGTGGCGCCGGATTGTCAACGGGATATTGTTGGGATGGATCTCGATTGCGGCGGTATATGGATTTCTAGGTCCCGAATTCAGGCCTTCCCGCTCACTGGTTTTCGCCGGTGGTTTCCTTGTAGCTGCGACCGTTTTGATCGTCCGGATTATTCTTTATCGCCTTTATCAGGGCACCTGGCCCCTTAAACAGCAGGAAATGAGGAAATATGCCGTGGTGGGTCCAGAGCTGCAGGCCATGAAAATCGAGAAAATGCTCCGGGGCAGTCAGCCAAAACTTCGATTCACCGGATATATTCATTCCGGCTCAAATTCATCGGAAAATACCTATTTGGGAAGTATAGAGCATTTGGATCAGATTGTCCGGTTTCACAGACTCAATGAGATTATCTTTTGTGCCGATAGCCTTGCCTCCAGCGAGATCATGCATTGGATGACCCGGCTTGGTCCAAAATTACATTACAAAATAGCTCCTGCACAACCAATGGGGATTATCGGAAGCAGTTCTAAGAATAGCGCCGGAGAACTATATACCTTCGAAATTCAATATAAACTGGGTGAAAAATTCATTCAAAGAAATAAGCGATTATTTGATATAATTTCGGCTTGTCTTATTTTTGTTTTAAGTCCTGTATTGCTACTTATCATCAAGGATAAGTGGAATTTTTTCAATAACATTCGTCAGGTTTTTTTTGGCAATAAAACCTGGGTAACCTATGGGAGTAAAAATGCCGATCGTTTTTTCCCCCGATTAAAAAAGGGAATCCTTCATCCGGCTTTGATTGTTTACCGTGAGGATGAAGTTCAGGCTCTTTTGGATTCGGATTACTACTACGCCAGGGACTACTCGGTCTGGAAGGATTTATCACTGATCATTAATAATTTGGAACATCTTGGAAGGAAAGCATCTTAAGAAACAAGTAGAGAATCTGGTTGAGGAATTGTTTGATGAAATCATTCGCCATCGAAGGCATCTGCATCAATGGCCGGAATTGTCCTTTGAAGAAGAGGAAACGTCGAACTACGTCCGCGGGATTCTTAATAGAGCAGGAATTGATTACAGATCTAATGTTGGGGGTCATGGTATCGTCGCATTGATAAAGGGAAATTTACCTGGAGACGCAATTGTAGCACTCAGGGCGGATATGGACGCATTACCTATCCAGGAGGAAAACAGGGTGGAATATCGTTCAAAAAATGAGGGAGTCATGCATGCATGCGGACATGATGTGCACACTTCTTCCCTGATTGGTGCGTGCCTGATTTTAAATCAGTTGAGAAATGAATTCTCAGGCACAGTAAAATGCATCTTTCAACCCGCAGAGGAGAAATTACCAGGAGGTGCTTCACTCATGATTAAAGACGGGGTATTGGAGGATCCGAAACCTGAATCGATCATCGGTCAACATGTACATCCGCCCTTACAAGTAGGAAAGATCGGTGTCAAGGAAGGGATGTACATGGCTTCTACCGATGAGATATACCTCACAGTCAGGGGTAAAGGCGGACATGCCGCCTTGCCTCAGGATCTGGTAGATCCGGTTATTCTTACCGCTAATATTTTGCTCGCTTTGCAACAAGTAGTGAGTCGTCATGGTGACCCCACCATTCCGACTGTTCTTTCATTTGGTAAGATCTGGTCTTCGGGTGGAGCAACAAATGTAATACCGGGAGAAGTAAGACTGGAAGGTACCTTTCGGACTATGAATGAGCCATGGAGAGAGAAAGCTCATAAGCATATCCGTCAGATCTGCGAACAGGTAGCTACCGCCCATGGAGGTAGTGTTGAACTTGAAATCAGAAATGGATATCCCTTTCTGCTTAACGATTCTTCACTGACCAGTAGATTTTGGAGTGCTGCCGTAGAATATCTTGGTGAAGAGAATGTGGTAGAACTGCCAATACGAATGACCGGTGAGGATTTTGCCTATTTTAGTCAGGAAATGCCAGCCTGCTTCTATCGCCTGGGAACGGGAAATCCTGAAAAAGGAATTACGTCTCCGATCCACACACCGACTTTTAATGTTGATGAAGATTGCCTCAAAGTTGGAATGGGTGTCTTAGCATTTTCGGCACTTAGGGAGCTGCAATCACAACAAGAGAGACAATAAAATTGTCATTTATTTAATTCTGGTTCTGGGCTGGATACAAAAGGAATAAGTAGATAGAATTACTATTTCAAAATATCTAACCATTGTGGCTTTTTCAAGGCAATTGTAATTCAAAAGTTCGAAAACTTTATATGAGGATAAAAAAAATTTGATTTTTTTTAAAGCCGCCGCCAAACCGAATTTTCGTTCCCTTAGCAGCTGTTGTAGCTTCTCCAGGTGAATCTTATATATCAATCTTTCATTTATAAGTTAATTTCTCTATTCATATTCGTTCCTCATCCAGTTATTTACGCATTGCTGTAAAAATAATGTTCGACGACCAGATCAGATCTTCTCTTTTTGGCCGGTAGTCCAACAGGTGCGAAAGTTTTTTTTAGAATGGATATTGTCCGGAGACTGCATCACTATCTTGACTTCACCGTTTTGTGTGGTAAGATTTTTGAGTCGTCTAAAACAGGTAATGATTCAGATAAAGGTCTTTAATGTGAGATCCTGAATTATTACAAATGGAAGTTGAATAGTCCTCAATGACGAAGAAGGCTGAAGGAAGTTAGTAATTTCTTGATCGGGATCGCTACTGGCTCCAGGGCAAATTCTTTCTGAACATGTCCAAACTCCTTTTCTTGACGACCATCACTCCAACGTCGCCCACACACTCAATTGACAAGATTTGAGACTGTTGATTCTGCACTGATTGGGATACGCTACCGGCGGCCTTTTGGTGAAAGAGGCAGGAGAATCAGTCGACTTTATTGAGGAACAATGCTGAGAGATTTGAAACCTGAAAAGTATTCTTTTGTACACTCCTTGCATCAAGGTGCATTCAAAGCTTCCCTGCATCTGTTTTTTCAAAAGGCAAACAAGATTTCAATCCGGACATTTTTTGACTGGGTGAGAAACCCTTTTCAGAATGGTTTTTCATCGGCATTTAGGTCCAAAAAGGGTAAAGTTCCCTGCTTTAACGGCACATTGTAAGTGCCGGGGAGGGATTTTCTCTGTCCGCAATTGAAATATTTGATAAGAATTATTTGTAAGTATCAGATAAAGAGGTGGTTATGCATTATTGCTTAATTAATTTTTGTAAATCTTTTCTGAAACGATTGGAATTTTGCTCACATTTCTTTTACTTTACACATGCAAATAATTTGTAATTTGTAAATAACTATAAAACAAAACGTTCTATGGCTAAGATCTTGATAGTTGACGACGAGGCCTCCATCAGACGGACACTTAGAGACATATTGGAATACGAAAAGTATCAGGTGGACGAGACGAAAGATGGTATGGAGTGCCTAGTAAAACTGAAAAAAGAAAAGTACGATGTAATTATTATGGATATTAAGATGCCCAAGATGGATGGCATCGAAGCTCTAGAGCGTATCCAGATGATCTCTCCCGATACCCCGGTAATCATGATCAGTGGTCATGCCAATATAGATTCGGCGGTGGAAGCGGTAAAAAAAGGGGCTTTCGATTTTATCTCCAAACCACCTGATTTAAATCGGATGCTGATTACTATCCGCAATGCGATGGATAAGTCATCCCTTGTCACGGAGAAGAAAGTCCTGCAGCGACGGGTAGCCAGGTCAAAGACCCAGGAGATCATCGGTGAATCTGAACCGATCAGGAAAATTAAGGAAACTATCGACCGCGTTGCTCCCACGGAAGCCAGAATACTTATCACTGGAAAAAACGGAACCGGAAAGGAACTCGTCGCTCGCTGGATTCATGAGAAGAGCCCCCGCTCGGAAAATCCCATTATCGAAGTGAATTGTGCAGCAATTCCGGCCGAATTGATTGAAAGTGAATTATTTGGTCACGAAAAAGGTGCTTTTACCTCTGCGGTGAAGCAACGTATTGGAAAATTCGAGCAAGCCAATGGCGGTACGTTGTTTCTGGATGAAATCGGAGATATGAGTTTGTCCGCTCAGGCCAAAGTTCTACGGGCTCTCCAGGAAAACAGAATCACCAGGGTTGGTGGTGAAAAATCAATTGGTGTTAATGTGCGGGTAATTGCCGCCACAAATAAAGACCTGCGAAAGGAGATCCGTGCCGGAAAATTTAGAGAGGACCTTTATCATCGTCTGGCAGTGATCATTGTGCAGGTTCCCACGCTGAATGAACGCCGGGAAGATATACCATTGCTGGTGGATCATTTTAACGAGATTATTTGTGAAGAGTATGGTATTGGCAAGAAGCGATTCCATAAAGAGGCACTTCAGACACTTCAGGAAATCGATTGGAGCGGTAATATCCGGGAATTGCGGAACGTGGTAGAGCGGTTGATCATCCTGAGTAGCGAGACAGTGGCCAAGATGGATGTTCTCAATTATGTGGTTCCAAGCAGCAGGAATCGAAGCACTAGCATGCCTTTTCCCAGCATATTTGAAAAATTCGAGAGTGCTGACGAACTCACAGAATTCATCAATGAGGCATATTCGAAGTACAAGTCGGAATCGCAGATCTAGAATAGCTTCTATTCGGGGAAATTAGTTTTACCATTGAATTTTTCTTTTTCCATACCGGATGAAGCACTAGCTCGTAATTTACAATGAAGAAGTGGACCCAGATTAAAGGCGAAAATGCCTGGACCATGTTTAAAGTGGTGGCTGAATTGGTGGAGGGTTTTGAAAGACTCAATCAAATTGGTCCCTGTGTAAGCATATTTGGCTCAGCTAGAACTCAACCAGGCCATCCTAATTATCAGAAGGCTGTGGAAATTGCCCGTAAGTTGATTCAGGAAGGTTTCGGGATCATTACCGGAGGGGGACCGGGAATCATGGAGGCAGGCAATAAAGGTGCCTCCGAAGAAGGCGGTGTATCAGTGGGAGTTAATATTAACCTGCCGATGGAGCAGGGGCATAATGAATTTATTGATTCGGATAAGATCCTTACACACCGCTATTTCTTCGTACGGAAAGTGATGTTTGTAAAATATGCTCAGGCTTTTGTCGTGCTTCCCGGAGGGTTCGGCACTTTGGATGAGCTTTTCGAAGTATTAACATTGATCCAGACCAAGAAAATCTCTCCCGTGCCAGTGGTACTTGTGGGTGAAAAATATTGGGAAGGCCTAAAGAAGTGGATCGTTGATACGATGTTGGAAAAAGAAAATAATATTAACGCCAGGGATTTAGATCTTTTCAAGATCACAGATTCCCCTGAGGAAGTCATTCGATATATCAATGATTTCTATGGAGAATCAAGGGCAGAACTGGAGCCCAATTATCAGCTTCAGTAAATATCAGATCAATTGATAAATATCCAGCGAATTCCAAGCCGGAAATATAGATCCGGATGTGGATAGCGGCTTGTCTGAATATAGACGTCTTTTCGTAGCGGTTGCAGGATATTATGCATGATCGCAAAAGCTCTGAAATATCGTACCCGAAGTGATGTTCTGAAATCTAATGAGGGATAAAGTGGAATTTCGAACTGGTCTTCGACTCCAAACTGACCCGCCAGAGGATAATAAGTACTACCATTATAAGGATCATTCAGACGAAAATCAAATCCTGTTTTTAGTCCTAAAACGGATTTAAATAAAATATTATTAAAATCAAAACTATGTTGCAGGTACCAGTCCGGTACCCGGAATACCGGATTTTTGCTGGCTTTTTGAAATACAATTTTATTTTCACTAACGAAAGGTCCAAACGAAAATAATTTATATATGCTCAGGTAAGTCAGCGTACTTAGCCCTTCTTGCTGTTGTGGATACCCGCTTTGGTCAAAATAAATCTGGTCTTTACCCACGATCTGCCCACCGGAAATTTCAAAGTTTAAATTTGGAAGGATGTATTTAGCCTGAAGATGATTTATAAATGTATTCTTAAAGTTATTGTCCCAGGCATTGATCTGATTCACAAATAAACGGGATTGAACCAAGGTAGGTTGTTGCTGATTGATATCCAATTGTCCTTTCAATTGACCTGCATTCCCGAGATTTAGATCGATTGTTCCCTGTAATAAAAAGGTAGTATTTTCCTTATTTATATTTAATTCTCCCAGACTGGAAATTTTAATTCTGTCTTTAAAATTCCACAGAACATTACCATATAATTTCCATTCCGTGATTTTGTCATTTAAAGGTTCCTGATCAATGCGATTGATTATATTCCGCATTCCCGCCTTTATTTCGCGTTTTTCCACATTGCCCAGTTTGAGTGACAAATCATTCACCACCCGGTTGTGACTAACGAAGTTTCGAATTCCACGTGAATCAGTCATCAATTCTCCATAGTAATTCACTGCTGTCGAATCAAGGTCCGTGTCAGAGAATTTAAAATAATGATTATCAAATCTTAAGATATATTCTACCCAAAACCCACCTGCGGAAGAGACACTATCTTTTCCCAGCAGTTGGTAGTGCGTGTGAAATTTGTAGGTCTTGTGGTCATCTCTGGTTGAAGCACTTGACAGGTAAGTTGGAATGGCTGTCCTTTGTTGGGTGAAGGCATCGTTAAACAGGGTGTCGGTTGTAATACCGCCGTTATTTTGTTGGGTGAAGATATTACTGTAATGACTGGCGAACAGGTAGAACCTTTCATTTTTACTTTTATAGCCTAATCCAACCCCCAGATTTGTATTTCGACCGTTTTGGCGACTGTATTCTCCAAAATTCAGGTATCGATTATAATCGAGCGAAAATTGCAGACGATCTTTAAAACTCCTCCCAAACCTGGCTCTGACCACCCCATCATTTTGAGTTTGGCCTTTGGTGTAGAAAACGTCAGTGATGGCCTGATCGGAAGCGTAGAATCGAAACCTTTCATCATCCATATAGTAGGGCCGGTAACTTTCCAGACCCAGGGAGAATCCAGTATAGGTCAACGGACGTGGAATCAAAGGTTGAGCCGGAGACCCGGGATAACCGAGATTCAGATAAGTTGTCCCCTTTAGATGCGAAATATCAAATTCGTGGAAATCATTTAAAAGCGTATCATCAAATGTATATTTCTGTTGGGGATCACTCTGATAGAAGTATTGTAAGTGTAGAGTATCTTCCACATAGTCTTCATCAAATGCAGGAGAGGAATCATTGCCACTACTACCAGCTCCTCGGGTGGGAAATCCACGCTGAGCACTGGAAATCCCATATAGTATGGTCAGCACACATATCAATTGAATCCGGTAATGGAATCTGATCATGGAATAATCTTCACTGCTTAGTTAACGCACCACGCCCACTATTCTACACGAGTTATACTCTATTTTAAGCATCTCTTAATACCGCCGGATTCATTCCCATGCTGGAGAAACCTCCATCGTGATACAGGTTTTGCATCGTTACCATTCTGGTATAGTCGGAAAACATCATCACGCAGTAATCCGCACAGGATGCTGCACTGGCATTTCCCAGGGGGGACATTTTATCTGAATAGTCGAAAAAAGCATCAAATCCCTTCACCCCGGAACCAGCCGTTGTTTTGGTGGGGCTCTGAGAAATCGTGTTTACGCGAACGTTTTTCTCAACGGCAAAATGATATCCAAAACTACGGGCAAATGATTCGAGCAGCGCTTTTGATTCGGCCATTTCATTATAGTCGGGGAAGACTCTCTGGGCAGCAATGTAGGTAAGTGCCAGTATGGAACCACCTTCTGCCATCACATCTTGTTTCAATGCGGTTTGCATCACCTTATGGAATGAAATAGCGGAAATATCAAATGTCTTCTGCATCCAATCGTAGTTCAGGTCGGTATAACCCTTGCCTTTCCGGACGTTTAATGACATTCCAATGGAGTGGAGAATGAAGTCGATTTGTCCCCCCAGGATCTCCTGACTTTTTTCAAAAAGTGCTGTCAGATCATCCACACTGGTGGCATCGGCAGCAATTACTTCGGCGTTTAATTTCTCACCCAATTGTTGAAGTTGTCCCATTCGAAGGGCAACCGGTGCATTGGTTAAGGTAATCCTGGCTTCCTCCTCTACACACCGCTCCGCCACTTTCCAGGCGATGGATTGTGGGTCAAGGGCTCCAAAAATGATCCCTTTTTTTCCTTTCAAAATTGACGCTGACATATTTTTTTCTTTAATTTTTTGTCTTGTTCTTTTCTGTGTTTCAAAATATTGATGCTATTCAGTCCATTCAGGCAAGCGCAATATCGGTTAGTGGTTTCGCTATATGCTACCTGAGACTCCCAATTTGAGCCCTTGATCTCACTGATGATGCCGTACTGATTTTTAAGTTCTTAAAAGTCTCTTGCAATTAATGAGTCCTCTTGATCTCTTTCTTCCAGAGGCTGCAAAGATAGTTATCCTTGTCAAGCGATAAAAACAACTATCAGGCAGCCTCCCGGAATATCAGCCTGCCATCAATTCTCTGGCACTGGTCATGGCTGCTTCACTGGGTGGACTGGAACTAAGCATGGTGGCGATCTCGATGATGCGCGCTGCTTCGTCCAGTTCTCGTACCTGTGTTTTCGTCTCTTTTCCGTTGGTTTGCTTAAATACCGTAAAATGCCGGTTTGCTTTCGCAGCCACTTGTGGAGAATGGGTGATGGAGATTATCTGATGTGAATCCGCAAGACGATGGAGTATTTCGCCCATTTTCTTCGCAACATCACCCGACACGCCGCTATCAATTTCATCAAAAACCAGGGTTGGCATATGCAGCGATCCGGCAACCAGTGATTTTATGATCAGAGCAAGCCTTGACATTTCACCTCCCGAGGCAACCTTCTTGATTTGGAAGTAATCACTACCCTTGTTTGGAGCAAACAAAAAGTCGATCTCATCCTGTCCGTGTGGGAGTAGATCCGTGCTTCGGATCATGCTGACTTTGAATGCCGCATGCTCCATCTTCAGGTCTCTGAGTAGTGACGTTACCTTTTTTTCAAAAGTCGTAATATGCTCTTTTCTGACATTTGAAAGCTCATCGGCGACAGAGCGTAAATCTTTCTCTGCCTTCCGGAGTGATTTTTTCAGCTGTTCAATCTCGTCATCAAGATTTGAAAAGTCACTCAATTGGTTTTCCAGGTCATTTTGAATTTCCTGGAGCTGATCTACATCAGTGACCTGATGTTTGTGTAACAGGGTATTTAGCTGGTCAACTCTTAGTCTGAGTTCGTGTGCCAGTTGCGGATCTAAGTCGATACTTTCAGCAATCTTTTTGGCTTCATAGCCAATATCCTCCAATTCTAAATAAGTCTGTTTTATTCTGTCCAATAATTCCCGTGCAGCAGGATGAAAAGCTTCTATATTCTGCAGTTGATTCTGCAGCTCTTTTATCTGGCTTAGGGTGGATAACTCACTTTCTTCAATCCCATACGCCAACCCTCCCAGCACGGAGGTTATTTCTTCGGCATGTTCCAATTCGTTTAATCGCTCGTCAAGGTTTGAGTCACTTTTTTGGTCGATATTGAATTCTAATAATTCATCCAACTGGAATTGTAGATAATCCCTTTGTTTCAGAGCATCTCTTTGTTTTTCTTCAAGAGAAAGCAGGGTACTTTGTTGTTTTTTGAATTGTTTGAAGCCTTGCTCGTACTGGTTCCTCAATTCGACCGTTTTGGAAAATGCATCAAACATCCTTATTTGTTGACGTTGGTCATTTATCCCAAGATTTTCGAACTGTTCATGCAGATCCACCAATTGACTGGTGAGGTTCTGTAGGGTTTTGAGATTTACGGGTGTGTCATTGATAAATGCCCGGCTTTTACCTTCCGCATTAATTTCACGCCGGATCACGACCTGACCATCGTAATCCAGATCTTCCTGTTTGAAAAAGTCCTGCAGCCCATAATCAGTGACTTCAAAATATCCTTCGACAATGCATTTTTTATCCTGGTTTAGAAGCACCTTGGAGTCAGCTCTGCGACCGAGAATGAGGCCCAGGGCACCAAGTAATATCGATTTTCCCGAACCAGTCTCTCCGGTGATAATATTTAGATTGTCCGAAAAGTCGAGCGCCAGAGAATCGATGATGGCATAATTGTTTATTTCAAGTTTACTTATCATAAATCAGAGGCTAAACTGATCGACTAATAGTTGAACGATGGCTTTTTCTGTAGGTTCTCCCGGGATGGTCACTTCTTTTGCACCCAGATCTAATAGAGCCTGACGGGTTGTGTCTCCAATAGCTATGATTTTTTGCTGTGGGTCTGGTTGCCTAACCTGGAAATAACTCTTTGCATTCATGGGGCTGGTGAAGATCAGGGTATTGCACTCGGGGATAGAAAATTCTTCCCGGGGCTGATTATCATAAACTACCAGATCGAGGATTTCGCAGGTCCCCTCCAATTCCGTTTGCAAGGATTTTCGTGAGTGTGCGGCCCGGATAAAAAGTACTTTTTGGTTCCGGCACAGTAGTTTAAAACCGGCTGCGGTACTTGCTGCCACACCATCACCGGTGAATTGCACTTTGAGGCCTTTTTTTTTCAGCATTTCTCCT
The DNA here is from genome assembly GCA_020436835.1 of Saprospiraceae bacterium. Taxonomy (GTDB): domain Bacteria; phylum Bacteroidota; class Bacteroidia; order Chitinophagales; family Saprospiraceae; genus JABDMH01. Next base: position 12,567 of record JAGQWZ010000228.1, read on the forward strand.
GTTTTAGGTCCGAACGCAGCCCAGTTTGACCCGATTTGTTGATCCCATTGATCAAAAAAATGCTTAACACCCTGCTGGCTATAGAAAAATATCCAGTCAGCGTTTGGAATTTCGGAAAAAGGAACGGGAGTAAATTTCAGTAATGATTCCGCGATGATTTCAAGATGACCGGCTAAATCAAAAAGGGGACTTCCCGGTTTTAAATCACGACTGATAAAGACTTTACGCTTAGATTTGATCATGGTCCTGGATGGAATTAAGAGTTTAAAGGACTAAAACAGGTCATCAAGCTGACCCAAACTCAGTAATTTATTAAAACACCTTGAGATTGCCATAATATCTTTACTGGCATTGCCAGCTCCTTCATATCCCACCTTATATAGTTTAGCGTGTAATTCCGTCAATGTAGGCCACTTAAATCCGCCATCTCTACCCGGTATTCGGCAGAAGTAGGTGCTTTCCCGCATAAGACAGAACCGTTCGGCCTGCATATACTTATGGTCCATATTATTACGATATAATTCAGCAAGCACTACATTCTCATTGTATTGCAGATTAAAGGCAAAAATGTACATTGACTTTTCAACAGCGGTGCAGAATTCGGCAAGAGCCTTCTTGATATCTACCCCATCTTTCTGCAATTGCTCTTCCGTCAATCCGGATAATCTTAACGCCGTCGGATCCAATTCCATCGAAAGAGGATTGATTAGATAGTCTGCTTCCTGGATCAAATCCCCTTTTTTGTCATAGAGAAGCCAGGTGATATGTAAAAGTTTCGGCCAGCTAAAGGTGTCCGTAAAATGGGCTTTCCAATTTTTTGGCTTTCCGTTAGTGGAGACATCAAAGAGTAAAAACATATTATGATTTTATATAGTGATTAACGATGGCTTCCGCCAATCCGTCAGTGGTGCTATAAGAAAGGTTGTAATGTCGTAAAGGTTGGTGCAGATCGATGGCATAAGCGGTGTAAACATGATAATAACCCAGCTGATCCAGCTCACAGTAGGCGCCCAGAGGCAAATGACAGCCACCCTGCAACAGTTTGAGTATTTTACGTTCTACGTTTGTACGTTTCAATGTATCGGGGTGATGGAGATTATCCCGCACGATCTCGAGCATTGACTGGTCATCTCTTCGGATCTGAAAAGCCAGGACACCCTGGGCAGGAGCAGGTACAAATTCCCGGGGATGCAATTTCACCAGTTCGAAAGTACTCAGATCCAGATCCAATCTGATCAGTCCTGCGGCAGCAAGGATCGCAGCATCTACCTCGCCCGAAGCTACTTTTTCCAGTCTGGTAGGTACATTTCCCCGTATATCGCGGGTGGCAATGTCATCTCTCAAATATTTAATCTGAGCCTTTCGCCGGTTCGAGGATGTTCCTATGACCGCTCCGGTCTTCAAGTTGAGGGGCTTGCTCTGGTCGACAGCCTGAGCCCTGATGATCAACCAGTCGGACGGATTTTCCCGCTGCGATACTCCGGCGATCATCAGTGCCTCGTGGGAGTCGGTTGGCAGATCCTTCATACTGTGCACAGCCAGATCTACTGTTCCGGTACTGAGTGCTTCCTCAAGCTCTGAGGTGAAGAAGCCTTTCCCTTCCAGTTTATCGAAAGAAAGTGTTTGAACCAGATCGCCTTTGGTTTTTATAATGTTTAGCTCGGCTTCAAAGCCGCTTTCCTCCAGCGTTTCTTTGACAAAATTGGCTTGCCAAAGAGCTAACTTGCTGCCTCTTGTGCCGATTCTGATTCTTTTGCTCAAGCTTTGATTATTTTTGCACGAAGATAGGCCAAATCATTTGGTCTGTCATCAAGTGAGCGATATGCTCCTCAAAATTTAAAATATGAAATTATCAGCTTCAGAACTGGCCGTTTTATTGGGGGGTAAGGTAGAAGGGGATGATACCGTATGGGTAGACCGGCCGGCACGAATAGAAGATGCTACTCCAGGTTCTCTTTCCTTTCTGGCCAATCCAAAATACGAAGAATTTGTCTACGATTGCGATGCTTCGATCCTGTTGGTGAGTCATGCTTTTAGCCCCAGTCGTCCTGTGAATCCTACCCTGATCAGGGTCGACGATGTGTACGGAGCCATGGCTTTCTTAGCCGAAAAATTTGAGGTCCAGAATTTGCCTGAGAAGGGAGTAGCTGCTAATGCCGTGATTGACCCGACTGCCTCAATCGGTGAGGAGGTCACGATCTCCGACTTTGTCGTTATCGGCCCTAATTGTAAAATTGAAGCTGGAGTGGTTATCCATCCCTTCGTTTTCATTGGACCCAATTGTGAGATCGGTAAGAATTCCACGCTTTACAGTGGCGTCAAAGTGCATTTCGATACCAAGATAGGAGCGCAAGTATCCATTCATTCAAATACAGTGATCGGGAGTGACGGTTTCGGATATGTAAAAACGGATGGTGCCTTCAAGAAGATTAAGCAGCTGGGTAACGTGGTAATTGAGGATGATGTGGAGATCGGTGCGAATGTAGTCATAGATCGGGCGTCCCTGGGTTCGACCGTTATACGGAAAGGGGCAAAGCTGGATAATCTGATTCAGATTGCCCACAATGTCGAGATCGGCGAGCATACGGCTATGGCTGCCCAATCCGGCGTGGCAGGTAGCAGTAAGATAGGTAAAGATGTACTGGTTGGTGGACAGGTCGGTATTGTTGGACATATACATATTAAAGATGGAACGCAGATTCAGGCGCAGAGTGGGGTGACGAACAACTCTAAGGAGAATGCCCGGTTATATGGATCACCTGCTCTCGATTATTCCAAATACCTCCGTTCCTACGCCGTATTCCGGAATTTGCCGGAGCTTAACAATCAGCTAAATCAATTGCAGGAGAGAATGCAGGCTATTGAAAAGGAGATCTCACAGCTACTTGCGAACTCCTAAAAGCTTATATTGTGCTCAATTCAGAAATGACTAGTAATCAGCATCAGCATACAATAGGTAAAGTGGTGTCCATCCAAGGCATTGGTTTACATACCGGGGAATCTGTGACATTAACTTTCCATCCTGCGGATCCAAATTTTGGAATACGTTTCCGGAGGATAGATGTGGAAGACCAGCCTTACCTGATCGCTGATGTAGGAAAAGTATTCTCCACAAACCGGGGTACCACGATACGGGATGGCAATGTTCAGGTCAGTACGGTAGAGCATGTGCTTTCAGCGCTCACCGGCATGGGAGTGGACAATGTAATGATCGATATTAACGGGCCGGAAGTAGCAATTCTTGATGGCAGTGCCAAGCCTTTTGCCGATCTGATCAGTGGAGCAGGTGTAGTGGAGCAGGACGAAGAAAGAGAGTACTTCATCGTAGAGGAGACCGTATCGTATAAAGATGAGGTCACCGGTACGGAAATTGTCGCTTTGCCCAGTGAGAAATTTGAAGTCACGGCAATGATTGACTTCAATTCACCCGTACTGGGTAAACAATATGCTTCACTTTCTGACATTGGTAATTATAACCAGGAAATTGCATCCGCCAGAACTTTTGTCTTTTTGAGGGAACTCGAGCACCTGTATAGTCAAAATTTGATCAAAGGGGGCGATCTGGAGAATGCACTGGTAATCGTAGATCGACTCGTGAGTCAGGAAGAACTCGATACGCTTTCAAAGAAGCTGAACAAGCCGAAGATTAAGGTGGAAAAAGAGGGTGTGCTGAACAACACGGATCTTCGCTATCCCAATGAACCAGCCAGGCATAAATTATTGGACCTGATCGGTGATCTTTCGTTAGTCGGACGTCCGATTAAGGGAAAGATCGTAGCGACCAAGCCAGGACATGCTTCAAATGTCGCTTTTGCCCGGATTCTGAAGGAACAATTCAAGGTGCAGCGAAAGCTTAGGGGTAAGCCCAAGTACGATCCGGATCAGGAACCGGTTTATGATGTGGAAGGGATCAAAGCGATGTTACCGCATCGATATCCATTTCTGTTGGTTGATAAAATTATAGAACTACATCCGACCTACGTGGTAGGAGTTAAGAATATCACCTCCCAGGAACACGTTTTTCAGGGTCATTTTCCCAACAATCCGATTTTTCCGGGGGTAATGATCGTGGAAGCATTGGCCCAAACCGGGGGAATCCTGGCTTTATCCTCCGTGGATAAACCCAGTGATTGGGATACACTTTTTTTGAAAATAGAAAACACAAAGTTCAAATTTAAAGTTATACCTGGAGATACATTAATATTGAAAATGGAACTATTGTCGCCCATTCGCAGAGGAATCGTTCATATGCAAGGCACGGCTTATGTTGGGAATAAAATCGTGGCGGAGGGAGAATTGACGGCACAAATTATTAACCGTACCAAATTATGATAGTAAAAGAGAACGTTCTTATCCACCCAGGAGCCAAACTTGGTGAAAATGTGCACATAGAACCGTTTGTCACCATTGCCAAAGATGTGGTAATTGGCGACAACACCTGGATTGGACCTCATGTGACGATCCTCAATGGTGTACGTATGGGTGACAATTGTAAGATTTTTCCCGGATCAGTGATTGGTGGTATTCCTCAAGATCTAAAATATAAAGGAGAAGAGAGTATCGTCGAGATCGGAAACAATGTGACGGTGAGGGAATATTGTACAATCAACCGAGGCACTGTAGCAAACTACAAAACAGAAATTCAGGATAATTGCCTCCTGATGGCTTATGTACATGTGGCGCATGACTGTGTGATTCGAAGAAACTGCATTCTGGCAAACAACGTCAATCTGGCGGGACATATCGAAATCGGAGAATATGCAACGCTGGGTGGATTGACGGCCGTACATCAATTTGTCAAGATCGGTGAGTACGCATTTATCGGTGGGGGTTCTCTCGTACGCAAAGATATTCCGCCTTATGTTAAGGCTGCCAGGGAACCATTATCCTATGCTGGAGTGAATTCCATCGGATTGAGGCGCAGAGGCTTCAGCCAGGATCAGATAAATCATATCCAGGACATCTACCGCATTTTGTTTGTGAAAGGACATAATACCCGTCAGGCGATCAAGATCATTGAGGCGACTATTGATGTCTCAAAAGAACGCGATCGCATTCTTTCCTTTATAGAATCGGCTGACCGCGGGATTATGAAGGGGTTTAAAAAACAGAATGGTTGACCCGGTCCAGATTGAGCTTTCCAGGATTGGCAAAAGATTTAAACATTGGATATTCAGAGATATCAATCTCTTGTTCCACCCTTCTACTTTTTATGGCATCGTAGGGCACAATGGTATCGGAAAATCAACCCTTCTCCGCATTATATCAGGCTATACCTCACCCACAATTGGTGAAGTGTCTTATTCCGACGGCAGGGGCAAGATGGATATGCAACGAGCCGCAACCAACCTGTCTTTTGCAGCGCCATACATTGATCTTATCGAAGAATTGACTGTCCGGGAAATGATCAGTTTTCACCTTTCATTTAAGAAGGTCTTCTCCCAATTGACGGATCTGGAATCTATCCTTCACGAAATTGAGTTATTTGCCCATCAGGACACCCTCGTCGGGGATCTTTCCTCAGGATTAATGCAACGCCTCAAAGTGGGTTTGATGATTATTACGGAAACTCCAGTACTATTACTTGATGAACCTACAAGTTACCTGGATCTCAAGGGGAAGAGCTGGTACCATCGGCTTATTGAAAAGTATCGAGCCGGTCGTCTGGTTATTGTTGCATCCAATGATCCCGAAGACCTGGTCAGGGTGGATCATTTTGTCGAAATGGAGCAATTTGTTCCCACTTAGGGAGCTGTTTGGGTAAATAGTATAAAATTGGAATTATTATGTCTTAGAACAAATCCTGATGCTGGTGCAAAAGAAGTCAATTATGCATGAATCTCATAGTCCACTAGCAGTATCTAGGTCAGTTGATCTCTAAGAGAAACCAATCCTGACCGGATTTCCTCAAGGCTTTCCACCACTTTCCTCCTTTTCAGAATGGCACTCTTCTTAGCCCTGATTTCTTTCTTGGCACCATCC
>JAGQWZ010000229.1 GCA_020436835.1 Saprospiraceae bacterium
AGACTAATACCACAGAAATTATTCCAGATTGAATTTTAAGCGGCAGGCAATTTTTAAAATCTGCAAAAAAAATTCTAAAGGTTACATTGACTTGAAACTAAACACGAGATGTAAACAGATATGATCTTTTCATCATTCTATTTCCAACTACATCTTAATTCTTCCGATGTTCCCAAGAAGTTTTCTGCTTAACAGTGTAGCTTATCTTTAACAACCCTATCGGTGTATATGAGAAACTTACTTTTCCAAAGCGCACTACGAACCAGATTTCGCGAAAAATCCCCCCCTCTTTCGCGAAAAACACTGACCTGTCATTCATAACTCGTTGATAATCAATACACAGAACACAAGATGTGATCTCTGCGTTGTCCAGATAGAATCAAAAAATATCCAATCATGCCAAAAGACAATTCCCCCCAGGAGATTCTTAAGAAAGAGATCATCCGCAATTCTCAACAGGGCTTTCAAGCCGATGTCAAAAATCTAAAATCGAATATGGCTACCCAGTTTCGTGACTATAATGAATGGGTACGTGAGTACCTTGTCAATGCCTATGATGCCCAGGCTACCTGGTGCACAATCGAAGGCCGGGAGACGGAGGATTCCCTCATTTTTACCGTGTGCGACAACGGGCATGGGATGAGTAAGGAAAGAGTGATCGATTTTTTCACCCTGTACCGCTCTCGTAAAAATCTCGCTAAGGGCCAAGCCGTCGGCCGGTTTGGGGTAGGCAAGCTGAGCGTGGCCGCAGTACCCGGCCAAAGAGCCTTCTCCTTATTGACCTCCGATGGCTCCGACTGCTGGGAAGCCAAGGCAGGATCCCTGCTTACCAACGACCCGGTCGATCTCTATCAGATCCGGCCGATACCCTCAGCCGGCACCACCTTCGAGATCACCTTTGAAAAAAAGGAATCCCTTCCCGAAACATTGCGTAAGCTGGAAGACATCCTGCGGCGCTATTGCCGCTACCTGGATATGGACATGGTGATCTACTACCCGATGGAAGGAGATGATGGATCTCCACAACAGGTAAGGGTATCTATCGGTGACATCTGGTATGGCCAACGCAAATACAGTCAGCGTTATCGCATTACCATTGACAGGGAAGACTATGAGATTATCCTGGAGCTCGACCCCCAGGCGAGCCATGAGCTTTATCAAAACCGGGTATTGATCACCCAGCAATACAATCTACTCTGTCATGACCTGGAGAATGCATTCTGGCTACCCTATCTGCGAGTCCGGGTTGACAGCCGGGCGTTTAAGATGCCTTTCGGCCGGCATTGCCTCGCCGATGAGTCGTGCCTGCAACCCCTGGCGGAATATATCCGCACAACGCTGCTCCCCGGGTACTTCCAGCACCTGGTGGAGCAGTTGAACGAACGTACCTCCCAAAGGATGGACAGCTATCGAAGCATGATTTACGAACAGTCGATCACCCTCATGCAGTACCAACCCGGGTTGGAGCACAGCTGGAGCCAATTGCCGGTGTTCAAGCTGTTTCCAGACCGGAATGTTTCTTTGGTAAAGCTGGAGAAATTGGTGGTGGAACAAGGCAAATTATATGTATCTGAACCCAATGCAGTGGGAGTAGATTATGCCAGTTTCGATGGTCCGGTAGTCGTCTATGAGCAGATGAAAAATGGCCTTGCCTTTCTGCAGTATTATTTTCAAGATCAGATCATTAACCTCAGTCTCAAAGATGTGGTCATCGAAGCTCCTACTACCCTTGGCCTCGCCAAAAGCAAAGAGGAAGAGTTCTTTCAGAGGCATCTTGGCCTGCATGAAGATCTCAGCCTGCTCACAAGCCCAAAGACCTCTGGCGACTGGGAAAATGACCTGGACTTTATCTTTCTCCGGAAAGAAGCATCGAATACCGATGAAAGACTCTATGATTTTTCCGGACAAGACCGTCTTAGAAAGGACTTTCAGCGTCTGAAGTGGAGAGCCGGCCATTTGGTCGGGAAAGATGGAAAAACGCCCTGCACTAGCCACAAATTTATCTTTAAAGATGAAGAAGAGGTGGTATTAAATCTGAATCATCCGGAGATCCAGCAACTTGTCAAATTATCCACAAAAGCTCCCAAACTAGCGGGACACTGGGCTATAGCCCAGTGCCTCACCGAAAATACCCGGATCCTCAATTACCTCAGCGCCGATGCCCGCGAGAATCTGATTATGCTCGACGCCATCGCCAAAATTAATGCACCTGAAGAAACCACCCAACCCGCTAAAAATATCCGGAAAAACCGGTTCCGGGACTTACTTGATAATACGGACTATGATTTTGGTTTGAATTAAATTTTAATATTCTTTTAGCTTGACCCAAAAGAATCAAAAAGTCAAGGCTTTTGGCATTTTTTAACGTCAAAATAAACGTAAAATCCTAAACAAAATGAAACTCGCTCTAGTCTTTTCTGCTCTTGCTGTAGATAGTGATTATCTGGCTTCGGAAGATTTGGATAGTGTTTGGATCAGCTCAAACACCATTTTGTTATTTACGCCTGCCCGACTGGGTCTTTCAGGCGGGGATTTTTCGTCTATTTCTCCTAAAATGCCAAAGGCCAATGTTAGACCTTCTACGAAGGTCTTCGATCTGTCATTGCCTCTGGCTTGTGAAGGATTGTGTTTGGGCTTATTGACAAAAAATAGAAACGAACAAGACTATGGAAGATCACAAAACCAAAAAATTAAATAAAAAAGTGCTTTTCTCATTCTACAATTTTTGGAATCCCCCCCTGCAAAAGTGCAGGTGGGATTTTACCTGAGCTTGACTTTAAAGGCTTTGATTATACCTAGCGGTAATATTCAAGAAGGTTGACAAATCCGGCTTTCCCTACGCAGGTGGGCACCCACACATTGTTTGGAGTGTAATTTCATCCAAATTGAGGATTATATTTTGAGATTAAAATTTCTTGGTAAATATGAAGGTAGCCTTATAGAAAATAGCGAAAACCAAGCCGGCAGTTTTTGCAACTTTTTGCAGCCAAAAAGTTGAAGAAAAATCAAAAAAATAAAAGACCATGCATTTCTCATTTTACAATTTTTTGGAATCCCCCGCCTGTAAAAGTACAGGCGGGAGTTTTAAACGAAACCAGGGGCCTTAAGAGATAAGCCGTAAAGAAATGGGAGGAGAAAACCGTAAAAATTCTAAACTGTATGAGCCTGACCTGTAGAAAAACAAGAGGTCCTGATGACATGCTTACCTAAAAGCAAAGTTGTGACCATCGAGGCGAGTTTTTAGAATTTCGGTTTTACCCACCCATTTTAGGCTTAGATCTTACAGCCTTGACTTTTTGGTTCTTTTGCGTCAAGGCAAAAGAACGAATTAAATTTTCTTAATAAAAAAAAGAATAAAAAACAAGAACTATGAAAAACAAACAAATCATCGCCTTCGATCAGCTCCCAGAGGGAATGACCATCGACATGGATGAAGGCTGGAAAAAATTGATCAGCAGCCAGTTTGGCGGCAGTCCCGGAAGGGCCTTTCCCGAGTTAATTCAAAATGCCATCGACAGCTACGATGATGTACCTATTGACCAACGCCAGGGTGAAATTGAGACTACAAATTATTCTATTTCTATACGGGATTATGGTGTAGGCCTAAACCGAAATAAAATCACCTTACTAATGACCTTGGGAGGTACAGACAAACGTGATGATCCTAAAAAAATTGGCCGTTTTGGGATGGGCTTTTTCTCGATATTCAACAAAGCTCTTGGTACCAAAAAAGTGGTGGTTGAGACGAATTGCGAGGGTCAGCCGGTGCAGTTAATTTTCGAAGTTATCGATCCGGAGAAACCACCGGAGATTAAGGTTCATTTTCCGGAGAAACCCTTGGCCTATTCGACAAAAATTGAGGTATTCTTTAGTCGCTATTCAAGTGTTCCGGAGTGTCTGGAAGCGGCACGAAAGTCGCTAAAATATTATCCATGCAATATGACGATCAATGGATTGCCAAATCGGTCGGTCTGGCAGGATGCGGTGGATTATGGATATCCAATGTATGAGGAAGGAAGTATGAGGGGTTTTGTCGAGCCAGGCTCACATTATTACTACCGGCATACGGTCACTCTCATGTGCAAATATGAATATCTGGGTATAAGTAATACCTATCATTTTATCAAGGGAGGCCGGAATTTGTTCAATGATCTCCGGGATTTTTACGATAAAGGTACACCCTGGTTGCCCGGTTTCAATGTCACGGTGAATTACGATGATTTGACTTTGACCATCAGCCGGGATAGTTATTTTCTCGACTATAATTTTAATCGTCTGGTGGAATTCGTCAACAAAATGTTGCTCGACAAGCTGGCCGAGAAACTAAAGGCTTATGATACGGAATTAATTTTTGCCAATCAATATATTTTCCGGCAGAAAATCAGACAGTATGTAAATGATCCGGAAGCGTTCAAAAATCAACCATACAGTATGCAAAAAGTGGTCAATATCCTCTATACTGCCCCGGTATTCCAAGTAAAGGATCAACCGGAAAAATATTCGCTGGCGGATATTTACCAAAAACGGACCGACGGCATACCGGTATTCTATTCCAGTGATGGATATAATGAAAATTGGCTAGGCGGAATGTTCAAACATGATTTTATTTTACTTCCGAAAACCTGCACGGTATACCATGGAGCTCCCCAATTTTACAGAGATCTCTTTAGTACCTGTCTCGGAGAAGCCATTGATCTGGATACCATCCAGGAAAATCCCGGGTTGATTAAAAATCTGGTAGAGCGGGAAATCATCAAGAAGTCGCTGCTTTCCCCCAAATGTGACTTTGTAGGTGAAACCCGGTTGGACGACAACCAACAAAATTTATTATTGGAGATAAATGCATTATTAGATAATCCGGAAATAGTCAAAGTGGTTTCCCATAATTTAAGAATCCCCATTAATAAAATCCATTCCTTGTTTTTTGAAATCCGGGAAGAAGGTATTTACCTGGCCACCGGATTGTTTCAGCAAGACGGAATCCCGGTGTCTGATGATTTTGTCACAAATTTTGTCAAAGGGAACGATGAAAAGGAGGAAATACTGGACGGGGTTGCACATGATCTCGTACTTGGGCTCTCTGTCAATCATCCTTTTATCGAGTACATCCTGGAATCTGACAATAAATACAGGGCTCTGTATGCCCTGACCTATTTGGCCTCCGAACTCACTTCCTGCCAAAAAATGCTGGTTCCGTTTTCACCTTTTTACCATCTGGTCAAAGAGAAGTTGGCAACAAGTATGCGTAAGGCATTAATCGCTAGCATTAATTCTCCAGATGACTTTAAACCCGTAAATTGAACACTTAACATCAACCTAACCATGATTCCTCCTCCTGAAACTGGTTTCAAAATAGAAAGCAAGGTGATGCTGGAAGTGCTCCAGGAACTCTATGATTACGCCTATCATGGCCGGGGATGTATCATATATGGCCCCAGCGGATCCGGAAAGGAATTTGCAGCGCTGTATTACTGGCAGATCTACAGGTACGAAAGAAAAGGACTGACGGTTCCGTTCCTAAAATTAGACTGTTATGGATTAGATGTAGACCGGGCCAGGAGTGAATTGTTTGGTCATGCCAAAGGGGCTTTCCCCGGTACGGTAAGTGAAAAAGAAGGATTATTGACAAAGGCCCGCGGGGGTATCTTGTTTCTGGATGAGGTCGCAGCGCTGCCGGAAGAAATCCAGGCACAGTTAGTTTCAGCACTGGATCCCGGAATCCAGGCAGTCCGGAGCCTCACCTCTGATCCGGCAGACTCTGGCGGGGCCGTGACCATTCTGGCCGCAACTGAAAGAAAGCCGGACAAATTGATAGTCCCCTTTAGAATGCATCTGGGCAAGGAGGTATTGATACCGGATGTCAGCCAGCGTCAAAACGATGTGCCCAATGCTGTGCGCTATTTTACCAAACAGTCAATAAACAAACTTAGGAATCGCGAGAGATTCCTGTGCCAAATCTATGGCTGCACGGAGGCATCAGAGATTGAAACACCGGCCAACTATGACCCGGTCAGTTACCTCGCCGAAAAGATCACCACCCGGTTATCGGTTGATATGGAAAGGCAGGTCTGGCCGGGTAATTTGCGGCAAATCTGCAACGCCTTGGACTCCGCTATCGTCCGGGCTAAACGCCTCACCGGCTTTGAGGCCTTTCTCGAAGACATCATGTACTACTACCGGAATTATCTCAACCAACAGAATAGTCTTTTTGATCCTCTTCCAACTGGCCGACAGGCCTGGCCGTCGGCTGATCCGACTATTTTGGAGCAAATCAGAGATATTTTTCCCCGCATTGCCGAAGCAGAACAGACGGAGTGGGCCAGTGCCCTGAGCAGGATGAAGGGTAAAAGAAACTTCATGCGTACTGATATCGAACAATTCGTTCATGCCGGTCGGCGGACAATCCAACAACGGTTGAAAATTCTGGAAAACCAGGGCCTGATCCGCCGGGAAGGAAAAAAGAAGGAAAAATATGTCTTGGTTAGTAAAATAGAAACGGCGACCATTCCGGTTTTTGCCCTACCTCATAAGACTACGCATTATTGGACCTATGCCCATAAGGAAAAGACTGGATCGATCTTCGAGATATTGGCAAATACCCGGTGTCTTTTTATTAGCGGCGAAAGGAATGAGTTAAAAGGATCTTTTGTCGAATCCATCTGCCATCAGCTTACTTCAGAATATACGGTATTTTATCACCATTTTGACGATGGAGGAATGGGGGAGTTTATTGACAAAGTCACCTACCTGCTGGAGAAGGAACAAATCGTCGATACCGGGGAGGTCTCCGATTTGAAAGATCGCACGGAAATACTGGAGATGCTCAACCCCCTGGTAAATCGTTGGGCTGAAAAACAGGAAAATCCCTTGTTTTTTCTCGACAATACCGACAGTTTGCGCTCGACTGAAGATCTTGCCCTTTTAAAAGTGATTATCGACACCTGGACCGGTTTTACATTTATTCTGGAGGGGACCAAAATGGCCGTCGATCTTAGCCGGGATGATAATGCCGGACCACTTGAATTTCCTTTTTAATTGATTTATTTTGCAACTATCATCCATGAATATAATTTCTTCCAATGCTCCTTCCAAAGTTTTTTATTGGCTGTTCCTTATTGGGTTTTTCTTTGCCTGTCTTATTACCGGAATTATTGGGTACGAGCATTATTTCACAATTCATCAGACCGAACACGACATCTATCATTCTGTTTACAAAGCCTGTCAGCTTTTTACTTTCGAAGGAGGTGATTTAGAGGGATATATCCCTCTGGAGTTGCAAATTATCCGTTTTGCTGCCCCCGTAGTGAGTTTAGCAGCCTTAATTGGAGCCCTATGGGATTTTATAAAAATTCAATGGTTGAATTTGAAAATATCTTTTTTACAGAATCATGTAGTGGTCGTTGGTTTAGGTCAAAAAGGATTGGGTATTTCCAGAGAATATACTTC
>JAGQWZ010000230.1 GCA_020436835.1 Saprospiraceae bacterium
GGGAAAATCAATTCGTGAAAACTCTTCGCCTTCATTTTCCCAGATCAGGGAAGTTGGGATGGGGCCACCTTCATCCATAAACATGGAATAGATGTTCCATCCATCGTCAATGGTTGCATTGATGTTGATGATAAATTCATTGGGATTATCGGTGACGTCTGCGGTGGCATTCCAGAGGATTGAGGTGGGTTTCTGGAATCCGGTGGCCGAATTGACATTGAGCTCTTCGGTTCCAACCACGGATGACCAGGCGTTTTGATTTTCTTCTGCCGTTGCCGCAGGGGATGCCGGGTTTTCATTGATTTTTCCGGCCTCAGAGGTCTGTGATTCCGGAGTTTTTCCAGGTTTTTGCAGGGCAAATGAAAAATCAATGGATTTTGGTGGCAGGCAGGTGACCTCGTTACAGGTCATGAATTCAAGGTATCCGGTTATGGGTTTGCTGTAATCACTGACTTCGACACGCTGGGTATAGGTAGCTTCCGTATAAACTTTGATCACGTCCTGATCAAATAACTTATCGTACCCTTTTTTCACCTTTCCTTCTTCCTTCATTTCACCGAGGGAATAATGACTGTCTTCGTTGAAATTAAAGCTGGTTGGGACAGGTCCTCCCGGTTCCATATGGATGGAGTACGTATTCCATCCCGACTGGATGGTGGCCGTAAAGATCAGGTCAAACGTATTGCCATCAACATGTTTGGAAGACCATTGCCAGGAAACCGGATTAGGCTGAGAAAGTGCCCAGCTCGTCATCAGGGTCATGGCAAAAACGAATAACTGTTTCATATTAAATGAGTTAAAATAAAAACCGGCTTACCTATGAAAGCCCAAAAATAAGACCATTAATCCCAATAAGTAAAGGAGTTAAGAAAAGATTAACCATGCAAACCGGTCATCTGCCTGTGTTGAAGATCACAGAACAAAAGAGGTCTATTTCACAAGGATGAAGCAGATAAGCATACATTTCTGAACAAATGGTTTTACCGGCTATATGGTTATTATTGCCCAGCGCCTCACATAAAGGTCAGATAATGCAGGTAAAAACCGACCAGGATCATCAGAATATGTACGAACTCGGCCATCAGAAAGTTTCGCATCTGGATCAGTGTCATGGCAATAAAACAAGCCGCGAAAGGATATAATACGATTAAATGGGACCATTCCAGTGGATCAGCAAAGAGAGCGGATCCACCGGCAAAGAAAGAACCCCAGACCAGCACATCTATTTTATGGATCGCCTGTACATTCTTTTTCTTGACATAGTTGTTGTAATTGAACAAACTGCCCACCACTAGTAATACGATATAGGCATAGCGGGTATAGTGGATTGCATCCGATTTCCAGGGCCAGTTAAAAAACCCGGCGTGAGCAACCAGAACCTCGGGTATAAAATCCGCAATCCGGTTGTGCCAGACGTAATAATAAAAGATCAGCAGGAAAGGTACCAGCATGCCCAGTAATAACCTTGGGATATCAAGCGGCTTGACGTATTTGACAATGCTCTGACTTATGATCAGGAAGATGAGAAAGACGAAGTAGGGGAAATAGAACAACCCGGCCAAAGAAATCCAGAACCCGGTCTGGAAAACACTTCCGGTAAATTCAGGCAGTTTATACATCCGAAATGAATAGTTCAGGGCAATCAGGATAAAGGTCATGCCCATCAGTGCTGATGACAATCCGGACGTTTCCGGGATTAAACTGGTCAGGAGGGCATAGATCACCCCGGGGAAAAGGTTCTGCTCCCGCATCATGCGGTTGCGTATGATCAGGTGATTTAAGAAGACCGACTGAAAGAAAACCAGAACAATCATCAGGATCAGCTGGCCTGTTTTCGAGGGGAGGGCTTCAAATACCCAATCGCTGAAGATGCCTTGCGGATGTTCAGGGAATAGGGGATAGAAAAACATCGGCAACTTGAGCAGGCCGATGTAAAAGAGGAGTAAAAAACTGCGAAAGAAGTGATTTCTTCTAAATAAGCTTA
>JAGQWZ010000231.1 GCA_020436835.1 Saprospiraceae bacterium
AGCTAACCACCGGGATTTTTTTTCATTTATTCCAATCCATCTGCAACCGCGATACGACAATTCAGTTTCGAAATAACTGGTGAAAAGGTGCCCCGTTTTATCCAGGTTATTCCACTCTCCCCAGTCATTGAAAAAATGAAATGATGAACGTTCGTATCCCTTGTACCAGGCCTTGTTCAAACCAACGACGGTCGCACCGTAAAGTACTGTACCACCCGCTGCCAGGGTTAGGAACCTGGAGCGGCTGAAGGTGTCGCTGGGCATGAGGTAGGTCTGGGCATTGGTGTGGGTGTCGGGACAGATACTCAGAAAAAGAATGAAAGAACCGAAAATCACCTTTTGCCATGCAGACAACCAGCTGGTAATTACCTTTCGCAAAGACCGGTCAGAATGCCTTCTTCCCCCACAACAGTCTGGCGAACCCAGGTGTCTGTAGAGAAGGCTTCGGTCATTACCGACAATGGAAAGTGATACAAGACGTTTTAACAATGGTAGATAATTTAACTAACTGTCGTTCTAAATAATAATCGGTATTTTTGAATATGTACCCGGGGTCCAGTAATATTGTAGTAAATAACCATATCAACATCCACATTTGAATTAATTGTACCAATTTATGACATTCAGGTTTAGAATCATTCAATTGGTCTTGCTAACGATTGGCAGCGGCTTTTTGTATAGCCAGGACATACATTTCACCCAATTTAACATGGCCCCTCTGACTTACAATCCGGCACTCACCGGTGCCTTCTACGGATCAGTGCGGGTTGGTGGACTCTATCGCGACCAATGGGGGAGTGCCTATAACACACCTTCGTTTTACCTGGACAGCCCCATTCTTAAGGGTTTTCGCAAGCAGGACTGGATTGGAGTCGGTGTCTCCTTCTTCTCGGATGAAGCCGAGTCGGAATATTTACCTTTTGATGCAAATACTTCTTCCCTGAGAGGAACCATCACCACCGGTGGCTTGCTAGCTTCCGGAGCGTATCATTTCGCTTTGGATAAGGAGCGTAATACGGTGATAGCACTTGGTGTGCAGTACGGTACGGTTACCAAGAAAGTAGGAGATAAATTTCAGTTTGAGGATGCCATATTATCCGGTATGCCCACCCAGGATATTCTCCCGGAGAATGATCAGGGAAAGAATTACCTGGATATTTCCGGAGGGCTGACGATCACGGGTAAAACCACCGGACAGTCCTTTTATCGTATTGGTGTGAGTGCCATGCACATCAATCAGCCTCGTGCTTCGATCATTGGTAGTGGATCCGGCACCAAACTCCCCATGCGAATCGTTGGATATGGTACATATCATATGGATCTCAATGAACAGTTGATGGTTACACCTTCCATTTTATTCCAAAATCTGGGTACTGCCAGTGAGGTAGCGGTCCAGGGAATGTTGGGATATAAAATTCCTGACCAGAATACCGTGTTAAAGGCCGGCCTTGGATACCGTTTGGGTGATGCGATGGAAGTTCTTGCCGGAGTGGATTATAAAGATCTTCGTGTCGGAGCCAGTTATGATTTAACCCTTTCCGATCTGAAAGCACCGAACAATGCCTTTGAGCTGGCGGTGGCTTATATTATCCGAATCTACAAGCGGCCTAAGGTTGATCCGGTTATTTTTTGTCCAAGATTTTAATGAATACTCATGAAGCGATTATATTTCTTCTTTCTTTTTCTGACCCTGACGGTGGCAGGTTTTTCACAGCCATTGGATGAAATACCCTATAAGTTCAAATTGGAGGCAGCAGACACTGCCTTCGCTCGCCTGGATTTTTACAATGCTGCCGAATGGTACGAAGAGTGTTACAAAGAGAGCAGGGATCCGGCGATAGCGCAGAGGATCGCGATTTCTCATGATAAGATGAGAGACTATAAGAGAGCGGAAAGATGGTATGCCCGGATTGTACAAAAAGATACCGCAACCGAATATCCCGATCTTAAATTCGAATATGGGAGGCTCTTAAAGAAGAATGCCAAGTATGACGAAGCGGAGCAGGTCTTTAATGAACTGGCGGCAAGTGGTAAGGCCATGCCCTATGAAGAACGGATTGAAAGTGAGCTGGTCGGCATTGTCCTGGCCCGCAAATTGAAAGTTCCTGAAGATCTGTTGATCGAAACAGTGGGGAACAAGGTAAATACCCGTAATAGCGAAGCTTCACCGGCGGTCGATGAAGAAGGAAACCTCTATTATATCTCCTTTGATCAGAATGATGTAATTAAAGTGACGAGCAAGAGCGAGGATTATCACGCCAAGATCATGCAAGCCAGGAAGACCGACAAAGGCTATAATAAGGGTAAGGCGATGTCCGATAAGATAAATCGACCAGGTTTTCACAATAGTCATGTCTCTTTTGCCCCGGACGGGAGCAGACTCTATTTTACCCGGGCTATTGCTGAAGGTGGTGAGGTGACGGTTTCCGATATGTATTACTGCGAATCAGGTGGTCGCGGAGGATGGGGAGCACCCCAGGCAATCACTTCCTTAAATGGTGAATTTATCAATAAGCACCCGGTGGTTGCTGATCTGTTTGGAGGAGAGGTATTGTTGTTTTCTTCAAATCGTCCCGGCACCTTAGGGGGGATGGATTTGTTTTATGCTCCGATAAACCGGGACGGAAGCTTCGGATCACCCGTTAATTTAGGAGCAGCCGTGAATACAACCGGAGATGAAGTAACGCCACAATTCGATGAGTCCTACCTCTATTTCAGCAGTGACGGGCATCCAACCCTCGGGGGATTCGATATCTTCAAGAGCGAATATGATGGTAGTAAACTCCTGGCAGCAGAAAATATGGGTAAAGGTATTAACACCTCTGTAGACGATCTCTACTACACTCCCGGAGACAATGATGCCGGATTTTTAGTATCCAACCGGGACGGTACCCGGTCGATCAAAGGCAAGACATGCTGTGACGATATTTTCACCTTCGGTAAGAAATTGATCATCATCAACCTGATCGCTTCGGTGTTTGAAGATGAAACTCCCTTACCCGGAGCGACCATCAAGCTTTACCAAAAAATAGCGGAGGAACTCGGATTTCCCGATGTGCAGAAAAATGATGAAGGCAATGAGTTTACTTTTGCCCTGGATTCAGACCGAGGCTATAAAGTCATCGTTGAACGGGAAGGGTATTATCCCGACACGGCAGATTTTAATACCGTGGGAGTCAGGGAGTCGAAAAATTTCCGTGGCACATTCCGGCTCAAGCCCAAACCCAAAGAGACAGAACCGGAAACTGAGGTGCTGACGATCTACGAGCCCATCCGGCTTAATAACATTTATTACGATCTGGATGATGACAAGATATTACCGGATGCGGAACCGGATCTCGATTTTGTGTATGATCTCATGACGAAGTATCCGGACATGGTGATCGAATTGAGTAGCCATACCGACTCTCGAGGCAAGGATAATTATAATCTTGATTTAAGTCAACGCAGGGCAAACTCGGCCAAGCAATACCTGGTGCAAAGAGGCATTGATACAAAACGTATCCAGGCGGTAGGTTATGGAGAGAAGCGAATCATCAACCGTTGTACAAACGGAGTCGATTGCAGTGAGGAGGAACATCGCAGAAACCGGCGCACGGAGTTTACCATCCTGGAAGGTCCTCAGACGATTGAAGTGAGGAAGGACCGCAAGTCAACCCCCGTGAATGATCAGGGAGATGATGGCGGTTCTGCCAGCCTGAATGGGCCGATCCTTGAATTTGAGAAAACGGAAATTGATCTCGGATCAGTCAGGGAAGGACAAAAAAAAAAGGGCGTCCTGAAATTTAAAAATACCGGTGACGCCGATCTGGTTATTGAGATCGCTACCGCATGTGAATGCACAGAGCTGGAGTGGCCCCGAGAACCAATTAAACCGGGAGAGACAGGCGAAATTTTGATTGAGTATAATAGTGAAGAAAAAGAGGGACAACAGGATGTCACGGTCGATGTTTTTGCCAATACAGAGCCGGTAGTGAATCAAGCTTCTTTCTCCATTTTTGTGGAGAAGATCAATTGATGATCACACGACAGCGTGTTTGACCAGATAGTTGATTCCATAGCATCTTTTGGCTGGGTTCAATGGCTTGCCTTCGTATTTAATGTACTTTATGTTATTCTGGCCGCCCGTGAAAACATTTGGTGTTGGTTTTTCGGATTTGTCGGAGTAAGCTTTCTCTTTGTCATTTATCTCGATGCCCGGTTGTATTCCGATGCCCTTCTTCAGGTCTTTTACATGGGCATGTCAGTTTACGGATGGATCTCCTGGTCGAAAAAGACAGGTGAACACCTTCCCATCATTCGGGCCTCGGGTAGAGATCATGCCTATTATATAGTGGCCGGTATTACAGGCACCTTTATCCTGGGCTTTATATTCACCCGGTTTCAGGCAGCACTTCCCTATGTCGATGCATTTACCAGTGCTTATGCCGTGGTGACTACCTTCATGGTGGCGAGGAAAATTCTGGAAAACTGGATTTATTGGATTTTAATTGATTCGGTATGTATCATAGTTTATCTCGATCGAAATCTTCCCCTTATCGCAGTCCTGTTCTTCATTTACACCGTATTGGCAATCAACGGTTGGTTGGCATGGAACAGAAAAATAGCCGCCCAGGATCTTGAAGTATAGGGGACTCTCACCGCCGTTAATTCTATTTAGAATAGGTCTAAATAGATTGGTGGGCGGAATTCCAAAGAGGGTATGTCAAAAGCTTTATATATTTGCGGTGTTTTTGAAAATGGGCATTTTCGAATGCCGTACACTTTAAACAAATCCACAGTGTTGATCAGATTTCGCAAAATTTTCATCAGTGTCTTCGTGTTCAGCATCTTACCTTCCGGTTTTCTTGTAGCACAATCAGGTTCAGGAACCTCCTTTGGTACCGGTCTGGTATTGATACTGGCTTTGGTAATCCTGGCTGCAGTATATCTTGTGTCGGAAAACTTAATTGGTATTGAGGCGCACCAGACAGGTAAAGGAGCCCAATCATCCGGCTCGATAAAGAAAATGGTAACGGGCATGAAAATACCTTCCTATGTAAAAGGTCATTTTACCAAATTGACCCGGGGACACAACCTGCTCTTAAAGGGAGAACCATCTTCTGAATTAACCGAAGTGAGCGTTTCTTCCTGTGCTCTGCAACCCGGTAATTTTGTCGCTATGTCGCCGATACCCAAGGTAGTGGTCAATGAAGGAGACGAAGTACTAGCCGGACAGGAGATCTTCTTCGATAAAAAGAGACCGGAAATTAAATATGTTTCACCGGTGAGTGGAGAGATCGCTGCTATCAACCGGGGAGAAAAACGGTCTATTTCGGAGATCATTATTCTGGCGGATAAAGAGCAGAAATTTAAGACTCTGCCGAAAGTGGATCTCAATTCCATTTCAAGAGAGGACCTGGTTAAGTTCCTGTTGGAATCCGGAGGTTGGTCGATGATCAGGCAGCGTCCGTATGATATCGTAGCCGAAGCGGATGTGATTCCCGATAACATATTCATTTCAACCTTCGATACCGGTCCTTTAGCTCCTGATGCTGCCATGGTGATCAAAGGGCAGGAAAAAGCTTTTCAGGCCGGAATCGATTTGTTGGCCAGGCTGACCAATGGTAAGGTTCATTTGGGGTTAGATGCAAATGGAAAGTCCGCTCCGTCAACCGCTTTTACCGAAGCCACTAATGCTGAGAAACATTGGTTTAAGGGACCGCATCCAGCTGGAAATGTGGGAATTCAGATTCACCATATAAATCCCATTGGCAACAAGGATCAGGTGTGGGTACTGGGTGTACAGGAGACAATCACCCTGGGTAAGTTAATAACCGAACAAAAGTTTGATGTCACCCGGATCATAGCCCTTGGTGGTGAATCACTTCGTACCCCCAGACATGTGAAAACGATCCTTGGCGCTAAATTGGCGGATCTGTTGGCAGATCAGGATGTACACGATAGTGATCGCGTGATTTCAGGAGATGTGCTATCGGGCAGTGCAAAAGACAGTGAGAGCTTTTTGAATTACTATGATGATCAGGTAACGGTAATTCCCGAAGGCAAGGAATACGAGCTGTTTGGCTGGCTTCTTCCCTGGAAACTCCGGCCCAGTGTTTCACCAACCTTCCGGGGATCTTACTTCAAGGATATTCATTTCTCTGTCAATACCAATACACACGGTGAAGGACGGGCTTTTGTTGTCACCGGTCAATATGAGGATCTCCTTCCAATGAATATATATCCCCAACATCTCATGAAGGCAATTATTACCAAGGATTTTGAGAGAATGGAAGGATTGGGAATACGGGAGCTTTCTGAAGAAGATGTTGCTTTATGTGAATTTGCCTGTACCTCCAAACAGCCACTCCAGCAGATTTTGAGGTCCGGCCTTGAATTAATGCGCGAGCAGGGATAGTTCATCAACCAACAAAAAATGAGTAAGATTCTAAAATTTGTTAAAAAGCTGGAACCCAAGAAGGGAACCTTTGCGCATACCCTCTATGACGGTTTTTTTACTTTTCTTTTCACACCGGATGAGGTCACTCATGGTGGCACCCATATAAAAGATGGCATGGACCTCAAAAGGACGATGGTCTTTGTGGTCTTCGCTCTGATTCCTGCCTATCTATTCGGAATGTACAATATCGGGCAA
>JAGQWZ010000232.1 GCA_020436835.1 Saprospiraceae bacterium
ATCTTTCCAAAGGATGGTTCTAGTTTTAGTCTTTCAGTGCAGTTGACACCCCCCTACAGTCTGCTGAACAATAAGAACTATGGTGACCTTAGTCCACAGGACTATTACCGTTTTATCGAGTATCATAAATGGAAATTTAGCGCTGAATGGTACCACACCGTAATTGGTAAAATGGTACTGAAAGCATCTGCCAAGATGGGTATGCTAGGTTTCTACAATAAAGAAGTAGGCGAATCACCTTTCGAAAGATTTGAGTTCGCTGCGGAACCTCTTGCTACCCAATATACAATCACGGGAAGAGATCAGATTTACTTCCGGGGATACGAAAACGATGACTTCCCCGCCCAATTCAATCCGACGATCAACCGGGTTACGGGTGCTGCCATCTATAATAAGTACTCATTGGAATTGAGGTATCCAGTATCGCTCAATCCCAGTTCAACAATTTATGTATTGGCTTTTGCCGATGCTGGTAATGCCTGGAGAAGTTTCCGGAATTATGACCCTTTTAACCTAAGACGTTCCGCCGGTTTAGGTCTGCGTGTATTTTTACCGATGTTTGGTACCCTCGGTTTTGACTATGGATTTGGTTTTGATCAACCTAAGGTATTAAATAATCCAGATGGATATAAATGGTCTGACCTTGGTAAATTCCAGGTAATTCTCGGATTCGAACCGGAATAGGGTTCTTTCCAAATTTCCTTTGGTTCAGGTAATTTATACTGTAAAAAATCCTCACAGGACTTTGCTTTTCAATGGGTATAATTCATATTTGCCCTTCGCAAAATCCTCAAAATGAATTCATCCCAACATAAATCTGTTATTCGTTATTATGAACAGACAGATTGGGATCATCGAAATGTCTGGAACAAGGGAAACTACCAGGCGGCACACTTCGGGATCTATGATGAATCGGCTACACATCACAAAGCTGCTCTATTAAATACAAACCGGATCCTGGCTGACTTGAGCGGAGTGAGTCCCGGTATGCTGGTGATGGATGCCGGTTGTGGTTGGGGAGGAAGTGCTTTATGGTTGGCCAAAGAACGAAAAGCACGTGTCACCGGGGTCAATATTACACCATACCAAATAGCAGAGTGTAAGATTAAAGCTAAGAAGATGGACTTACACAACGTCTGCACCTTTGTGGAATCAGACTACTGTGATACCCCTTTTGCAGATGAGCAGTTTGATGTAGTATGGAGCTGTGAGAGTCTGTGTCATGCTGCCAATAAAGAAGATTTTTACCGGGAAAGCTTCAGGATTCTGAAACAAGGAGGTCGTTTGGTCATTGCAGATTATCACCGCATCAAGAGGCCAAATGCCAAGGAGGAAGAGAAAATTCTTCAAAAGTGGCTGGATGGTTGGGCTTGCATTGATATTGACACATCGCAGGAACATCATTTGCATGCATCACGTGCCGGCTTTACTTCAGTGCATCAACATGACTTTAGTAAGCAGGTGGAAATCAGTTTACACAATCTATATAGACATGCCGCCAGATGGAGCTGGATAGGTACATTGGGAAAACATCTCCGATTAATTAAACCACGGAGAGATAAAAACGTGAAAGGCACGAAAGCCATGTATCACGCCTATCAACAGGGACTATGGCGCTATATGGTCAGTATTTGTACCAAGGGGGTTTAATTCATTTATGGATTTTATACAAATCAAATTTTGCCAGGCCCAGGTTCTGGAGACAATGCATGATCGAAACCCGCAAAACACCAAGTCCGTAGGTCACACTTTTACGGAAATTGATACTTGATGATTCTTTTTCATAACGAGCCGGGCAAGTGATTTCACCTATTTTGAAGTCGGCATAGATAATCTGCGACAAGATCTCGTTGTCAAAGACAAAATCATCTGAATTATTATGAAACGGAATAGCGCTCAGTACAGACTTCCGGTAAGCCCGGTAGCCGGTGTGGTATTCGGAAAGTTTATTCCCATTCAGGAGATTCTGAAAAAAAGTGAGTATCCGGTTAGAAATATATTTGTAAACCGGCATCCCACCTTTCAATGCTCCGGTTCCTAAGATTCTGGATCCAAGTACCACGTCAAAGAGCCCATGAGCAATCAAAGAAACCATTGCCGTGATTAACTTGGGTGTATATTGGTAATCCGGGTGAAGCATCACAATGATATCGGCATCCTGGTCGAGGGCATATTGGTAAAGGGATTTTTGATTGGCGCCATATCCCAAATTGAGA
>JAGQWZ010000233.1 GCA_020436835.1 Saprospiraceae bacterium
CTCTTCTTCAGAAAAGACTGATGCCCACAGTCATGCTGTATGATGAAAATTCGGACCAGGAAAAAAGCATTGATCACGGCAAGACCCAACGTGATCCAGTAAGACCACGATAAACTGAAATACATCAATATCCAAAGACCCACAAAAGGAAGGAAGGTATTGGCTATTTGGGTATAAGCTTTCTTCTTATCAGGTTTTTGATATTGGGCCACGATTTTAGGCCAATCCTGCAGGGTTTCACGAATCTGCTGATCAGCCTGTCTATGATTTATATCCATATTATCTTGATGAAAACGCTGTCTTTTAATTTTTCCGATGGCAAATATATAGGTTATTGACCTCCCACCTGCATTTCAAATCGATTTTTGTGCCAGAATTCCGTCAATTTATCCGTTTACTATAATTGACTTAAAGTCAAAGTGTTACCACGATTTCAGCTGGATGCTCACTCCCCAAACATCAAATAAACCAAATTGTTTTTCGGGACAAATGTCGTGGTCTGGCATTAGACCCGGAAATTCTAAACTCACCCGGTAAAATTTGTACATTTATCCTGAAAACAATTGCAAACCGGGATCAACCAGGTTGTTCCATTCGTTGATATTTGACCTGATAATCCCACAAAATAACCATGTCATGAGTGACGCCGTCGTCAAGAAGCGTTCATTTACACCTGAGCAAATTAAGGACCTCAATGCACAATACAAGAACCTTCCGGTTCGTCAGCGCATTCAAAAACTCTACGAAGATTTCGACCAGGATGAGGTTATGTTGACCAGTTCCTTTGCTGCTACTTCGGCCCTCTTACTAAGGGAATTTTCCGAAGTAAACCGGGCACAGGTTATCTACTTTATCGATACTGGTTATCATTTTCCGGAAACCCTGGCTTATAAAGACCACCTGACTGAACTCTATGGATTGAATGTGGAATCCATTCGTGCCGGTGAATACGAGCATAATTTTACCACGGAAGATGAAACCTGGAAGAAAAATCCGGAGTTTTGTTGCTCCATCAATAAAGTACAGCCGCTTGATGAAGTAAAAAAGCGATATACCGTATGGGTTTCCGGCTTGATGGAATGGCAGAGTGATCATCGTTCGACCCTGGATATTTTTGAGGATCGGGGAGGTATACTGAAATTCTATCCCCTGCTTGATGTTTCCAAAGAGGAACGGGAAAAATATATCAGTGACAACAAACTTCCCTTTCATCCTCTCGTTGCCCAGGGATATCATTCGATCGGCTGCAAACATTGCACCGTACCAGGTGAAGACCGCTCCGGCCGTTGGAACAATCACCCGAAGACCGAATGTGGTCTGCACCTATAGTCTCAGTATTTCTCCCGCTATTTTTTTTAGAAATCCGGTTATCTGGCCAGACTTTTGCCCCCAGGTAATCGTTTACAGGTGCGAGATATGCGTTTTTTCTTTTTAATTCCGAT
Source organism: Saprospiraceae bacterium (assembly GCA_020436835.1). Taxonomy (GTDB): domain Bacteria; phylum Bacteroidota; class Bacteroidia; order Chitinophagales; family Saprospiraceae; genus JABDMH01. Next base: position 1,443 of record JAGQWZ010000233.1, read on the forward strand.
GTTGCTGTTGGCTGACCTTTTACAGGGGCAGGATCAGATTACCTGGTCGGAGCATATCGGTTGCCTGATCTATTCACACTGTACACCCTGCCATAATGATAATGGCATCGCTCCCTTTACCCTGCAAAGCTATGACGATGCCTACCGGTTTCGGTATGGTATGGAACCGGTGATTTCCAGTCGCCAGATGCCACCCTGGCCCCCGGCGGCAGACTATGGGGATCTTGCCCATGAAAGACTGTTGACGGAGGAAGAAATTGCTTTATTCAAACGTTGGGTTGAAGAAGGCGCAAAGGAAGGCGATCCGGCATTGGCTCCTACCCCACCCATCATTTCGGAAACCAGAGAAATCACCGATCCGGATTTGAGTATCAAATTGCCGGATTTTGAAATACCGGATCTGAGAGAGCTGGATCTTTATCGTTGTTTTGTGATTCCTACCGACGAACCGGAAGATAGATTCATTACCGGTATTGAAATAATCCCGGGCAACCGGGGTGTGGTTCACCATGTCATTCTGTTCCAGGATACAACCGGCATTCCCCTGCAACTGGACGAAGAAGATCCCGATCTCGGTTACACCTGCTTTGGTGGGGTTGGATCCGATGTTGCCGCTATGGTATCAGGATGGGTACCTGGTAGCAGTGCATTTTTCACTCCGGAAGGAATGGGGATCTATCTGCCGAAAGGAGCCACACTCATTGCGCAGATCCACTATCCCGAGGGAAGTGCAGGACAGGTCGATTCCACCCGGATTAACATCAAGTTTTCTGAAGGAGATGATTTGAGGAGGATTGAAAACCTTCCGGCTTTAAATCATTTCTTTGGTATAGACCGCCCTCTTTTTATTCCCGCAAATACCCGACAGACTTTTCACGAAACCTTTTTCCCTGTTCCTTTCAAGGTGATCGTCACCGGTATTGCACCGCATGCGCATCTGATCTGTGAATCGATGAAGGCTTTTGCCACAACACCGGCTGGAGATACGATTCCGCTGATTGATATTCCTCATTGGGATTTTGAATGGCAGGGATTCTATCAATTTAAAAAGCCAGTGGTCCTGCCGGCTTTTTCGACCTTACATGGCGTTGCCACCTACAACAACACATCCAGTAATCATCATTTGCCTAATGATGTTCCGGTGGATGTCTCGGTTGGGGAGGCCACGACGGATGAGATGATGATATTTTTCTTCTCTTTCGCCGTTTATCAGGAGGGAGATGAAGAGATGATTATAGATAACCGGTCCCATTTGCCGCATTACAACGATTGTTCCATAGGAGATCTAACGCTCTCTGTTTCAGACCGGGAAGATGACAACCAATTCGTTATTTGGCCTAATCCGGCTTCGGATCAACTCCATATTGATCTTTCCACTCCAACAGGATCCCCTTACCTTTTTGAGATTAGAGACCTTCGCGGCAGTCTGGTAGCGCAGAAAATAATAAAGGTCACCAATGCTTCCCTGTCATTACCCCCCGGCATGCCAGGTGGAATATATTTCTGCCGCACCGTCAATGCACGCGGTATAGGTTCGACCTGGAAAAAATTAGTGGTCACACCATAAATTATAGGTCTTAAGTAACTGATTTTCAAATTCTTAATTAGGATCAATCCCATACTTATCATACCTCATATTTTCGTCCCATAAGAATAGGCGTTGCTTCGACGTTATTGAGTGGAGATTGTCACTCTAAGAGAACCTGACCAAAAAGTGCCCCCTATGCAGAAGAAAATCCTGGATGACCTGGAAGAACTGCTGGCTGAAAATGTGATAGATAAGACAACTGCTGAAAATATTCAGCGATTCTATCAAGATCGGTCTCTGGAAGCAAGAAACCGGCAATACATCATATTCGGGATTCTTGGTTCCCTGTTGATCGGATTAGGGATTATTCTGATCGTTGCGCACAATTGGGATAATCTAAACCGGCTTTCGAAGACGGTCATCGGATTTTTACCGCTGGTGCTCTCGCAAGTACTTGGAGTTTTGACCCTGGTCCGTTGGAGAGCAAGCCGGACCTGGCGTGAAAGTGCGGCTACCCTCCTTGTTTTAGGATTGGGAGCAACCTTATCCCTTATCAGCCAGATCTACCACATACCTGGATCCATGGCATCATTTGTCTTAACCTGGATGTTATTGATCCTTCCGGTGATGTATTTATTTCCCTCAACCATGGCAGCCGTTTTTTACCTGATCGGAGTCACTTACCACGGCATTGAAACCGGTTACAATGGTGGAACTTCTGCTGAAAAATATTATTACTGGATCTTTTTACTTCCATTGATTCCTCATTACCTGTTTCTGTTGAGAAATCAGGCTAAAAGTAATTTCACTTATCTGTTAAACTGGTTGATACCTATTTCTATCCTAATTAATTTGGGTACGATTTCCAATCATAATGCGGAGTGGCTCTTTGCGACCTACATGCTTTTACTTGGCATCTACTACTTAATGGGTAAAAATGTCGCACCTTTCACCAATAGTCTTCAAAATAACGGCTTTCGTACCCTGGGTTCGATTGGCATGGTCGTGCTTCTAATTACTTTAAGTTTCCAGTGGATCTGGAAGGAGATGAGGCAGGCAACTTTAAATTTCTTCAGTGTGGAAGCTGTGGTGACCTTTGCCTTGCTGATCGTATGCACCGGACTTATTTTCAGATTCAGACGAACAGACAAACGCGGGATAAACCTGGATCCTTCTCCTTACATACCCATATTATTCCTTGTGCTTTTTCTTGCCACCAGGAGCATACCCGTACTGCCTATTGTGGTGATCAATGTGACGCTGTTTGCCCTGGCCTTATACACGATCCGCCGAGCCATGCAGTTGCAACATCTGGGCTTGCTGAATTATGGATTATTGATGATCACTGCACTTATAATCTGCAGATTCTTTGACACGAATATCAGCTTTATACTGCGGGGCTTACTTTTCGTCCTGATTGGAATAGGATTCTTCATCGCTAATTATCGCATGATAAAAACCAGTCCATGATTGCAAAAAAAATTGCTATTCCTGCATTTATTTTTCTATGCCTGGCGCAGCTTTATGTTTCCGGCGGAATGATTCTAAGAAATGAAGCGGTAATCCGCACCGGTGAGGTGATCAATTTGCGAACGGCACCCATTGATCCCAGTGATCCTCTGCGGGGAAAATACATTACTCTAAATTTTTCAGATATATACCTGACCGTACCTGATGCTTCTCTTTGGCAATATAACGATGTAGCTTATCTGACCTTCCGGATTGACACCGCAGGATTTCATATACCCAGCCAGCTGTCGTCAACCATCCCTCCGGCATCCGGTACCTACCTGGCCGTAAAAATTCAGAGCATTATCAATACTCAGGATGAACAAGCGGTCTACTTTGATTATCCTTTCGATCGCTTCTATCTGGAAGAAAGCAAGGCACCCCAGGCGGAAGAAAAATACCGGGAAGCTTTAACTGATCCGTCGGTCGTGACTTATGCCAGGATCTATGTTCAGGAGGGAAAAGGAGTGGTTGACAATGTATATATTGGAGAAAGGTCGATCATCGATGTATTCGATTAACTTGTGTGGCCAATCAAAAATAATAGCTGAGTATATCCAAACTTTCTTTTCGTTGTTCGATCTTCTCACAAAAGATTTGATTCTAAAACTGGTCCCTGGCCAGTGAGTGCTCCTTTTCAGATGCGAGAACATATACTCTTCTTATAAAGCTGCAAACAACTCGGACCTATAGTGTTAAAGTTTAGCAAGCAATCCAAAATAAGAGTAGATTGCATCTAATTTAACACCAATGCCTATACGATAATAAACCGTTTGCACATCCCCAGATTAGACACTCAAACTATGGCAATAAATAAAATCTCAATTAAACTGTCTAAAAACCATCTTCTCTTCTCTTCTTGTGAATCCCTCGCTGATAAAACTACCCATTACAGTAAGAACATTGGCCATCTGGAAACAGGTACGTACTTCCTGGAAATTAAAACCGGAGATTTGGTGGTCCAGCGAAAGATCGTCAAGATCTAAGTAATTTCAATAAAGTGACGATTCATGAACAGATATATTTTCCTCGTCATCTTTTTGTCGTCGGTCCATTTGGCAGCTCAGGAAGCGCCAGAGTGGGCTATGGAGGGGGCTCTTTGGCATTACACATATCTTAGCTTACCTTATGAGGTCAAATATCTCACTTTAGAGGTAAAAGGAGATTCGTTGTTGAATGACACAACCTGTCGGGTGCTCAAACCGAGGCTATATGGCCAATCTGGAGAAGAAAATACAGAACTAGCTCCCATTTGTTTACGGCAAGAAGGTAGAAGGATTTACTATTGGGTGAAAAATCGATTTACCTTGCTTTATGATTTTGATGCACTAGTCGGAGACACAATTGAGATTATTGCACCGATTACCCAATACGAGGACGATTCAGTGATGTACTTCAGAGTGGATTCAGTCGGTGAAGTTGAGATTGACGGTAAAACATTACGAAGTCAATATCTTGTTCCAATTGAAAAAGGTGCTGCAGGATATTCGGTGCAGTTTTCCGAATGGAATATAGAGTTGATCGGGAATTCATACTATATGTTACCGATCAATCAACTGTATTGTGATAGTGAATGTCCAATTAGTCTACGATGCTATGGCGATCAGATGATTTCAAAGAAAGTTGTCATTCCTTGTGATACTACTGACTTTTTAATTGCAACAAGAAATGCAAATTCTTATGGATTTCAACATAAGTATTTTCCCAGATCCGGCACGTGATTTTATCAATATTGACGTCGGCAACCTGCCGGCTGATCAACGAAACCTACAATATTCGATCATGGACTTCCAAGGTCGATCTAACCCTCAGTGGAAATACCTTGATCCGAATGAGACGCGAATTCCGATTGTATTACCTGATGGTATTTCAAACTAAGCTTTATTATTCGATCACAGACCTTCAAGGCAACGTATTTTCGCAATCGACATCTTTTGAGGCAAACACGAGGCAGATTCCACTGACATTGCCTGATGGCATCTATTTCATCAGTTTACAAACAGAGGAATGGTCCGTGACCCGAAAATTTATCGTACAAAAAGAATAAATAAACGTGAGAGAGGAGGCACCTACCAATTGCCTCCTCAATTTGCTTCTTGCAAAGTATATGGGGTTCATGAAAAATAAGAAAAGACAGGTAAAATCAACCTACATAGCTTCCATTATGCTATGTCTTATGATTTCTTATACGTTGCATATCGAGAAATGCCAGCCTGGGCAACAGAAGGAGCGACCTGCTATTCGATCACAGATTCAAGATTATCAAAGTATCTGAAAAATGACGAAAGAAATCCAAAAAATCATTTTCATCTTCTTCCTTATCCCTTCTCGAATTTTAGCCCAGGAATTATATTTCGTTTCAAATGAGACTCTATTTTTATACACTATCGATGTTATATATGGTGCAATATTTTGATTTCAAAGCAGAACAGTCAAAAACCATCACGGGAGAGATAACCCTCATTCGTTGAAACGAGCCAGATTCTCATTTGATTCCAACTTTTCCAGACTCTTCAATCCCATCGGGCTCAGGAAATTGACTGGGGCTCAGCAATCCCTTGCGGGCTTACTGATCCCTCATTTATTTAAACGGATTCTGATGCCGGGGGTCTTCAATAAAAGTACTGTCGGACAGGGTTTTTATAAAGGCAATGAGTGCCTCTTTTTCATAATCCAGCAACCCGAGTGGCCGGATCAACGGATCTTTATTGAGCTGGAAGTGCCCTCCGGAATTGTAGTGATCTACCACTTCCTCCAGGGTTTCAAACCGGCCGTCATGCATATAAGGGGCGGAAAATTCAATATTTCGTAAGGTGGGTACACGAAACCTTCCATTGTCGAATTCATCACCGGTCACCAGGCCTCTGCCCATATCGGGAAAGCTGAGCAAATCGCTGACCGGTTCAATGCCATTATTGAAATATTGATTTGTGGTGAATAACGGTGCATTGTGGCAATGACCACATTCGGCATCAGGGATATCCGGGTCAAGGTCAAAGAACAACACATAACCCAAGAACTCTTCGTCTGATAGTTCGATCTCACCCCGGGCAAATCGATCGTACTTTGAATCACCGCTGCTGATCAGACTGCGTTCAAATTGGGCCATGGCTTTTGCAGCGAGCTCCTTGGTGATGTCCTCTTTCTTTTCAATTCCAAAGGCTTTCCTAAATAGCTCGGGATAAAGATCATGATCCTGCAATCTGTCGACGACTTCCATCCAGGTATTATGCAATTCAATGCTGTCCTCCACTGGTAAGAGTGCCTGTGTTTCCAGGGTCGGGCTGCGACCATCCCAGAACAATCCCTGATCAGCGAATCCAATATTCAGGAGTGACATTGAACTGCGCCTCCCGGGAATTCCATCGATTCCTTTACTGGTCGCAAAATTATCAGTAAAATTTCCTTCCGGAAGATGACAGGTGGCACAGGACATGGTAAAATCGGCAGATAGGATTGAGTCGAAAAAAAGCCTTTTTCCCAGTTCAATACCCTGGATCGTGGTCGGATTGTCGCCTGGAATATCCATCTTCGGAAAACCCTCCGGTCCCTGTAAAGTGACGTGAGTAGGACTATAGGGAATATCCGCTAGCGGATCAGAAGGTTGATCCTTCCGGCAACTAAACATGCTTAGGGCGATCGCAAATAAAATAATCCCGCATTGCTTCATGCACAAAATCAAGTCTTCTTACGAAGGTATAACGTAGATTCCTAAAAAAAGATACATGTAACGTGATCTAGATCACGATGTTATTGCATCCATTGATCAAATTTTATCGTTCATACTGTATATGCTGAGACATTTTAAACGTTATTAGCTCTAATCGTTTATGGAAAAAATTTACCAGGTTCTATTTCTCATTGTTTTGCTCGGGATTTCCTCATGCCGTAAAGAAGAGGAGAAAGGCATAGATGTTTCTATACGGCTACAACTCTTGTACAACGGTGAACCGATGGTAACACAACAAAACTATACCTATCCCGATGGAAAAGCGTTCGTTTTAACCAAATTCTCGACTTATCTCACCGGTCTCGCTATTCAATCCGGAAATCAAAGTGAGGATCTGGAAGACGTACAGCTCATCAACATGACGGAGACACTCCGGTCTTCATCTGGTTCAGAAATGGGTTATTTGATCTATTCAGGTAAGTCAAAACTAAAATCTATCGATCAATTGCATTTTAATTTGGGTTTAACCCCCGAACAAAATGGCACGATCCCTGCCGATCATGATTCCGGAACCCCACTGGCAATGGCCGGTGAATACTGGTTGGCCTGGGAAAGTTACATATTCACCAAGATCGAAGGATGGATTGATCTGGACGCTGACGGTATGGCTGAAACCGGTGTAGCTTTACATCTTGGCTCGGATGAAGTGATGAAGTCATTCTCTTTTGAGAATCTGGATGGAGAGAATGAATTGATCTTACAAATTGACCTGGTCCGGGTTTTTCAGCAAGGGAATAAAATATATGATATTGAAGCGAATCCCCAGATACACAGTTTATCTCAGATAGAATCTTTAAGAGAACTAAGCAATAACCTTGAAAAAGCCGTCACTCTAAAAACAACACTATGAAAAAATCTCTCTTGTGGGCAATCCTTTTTGCCTCTTTTTTGATCTCAATCTCCAGCTGTAAGAAAGACGAGGAACAACCGGATGTGTCTTATATGCGGTTTCTGATTGACGTCAATGTTGCCGGTGATTCACTGGTGTATGGCAAAGAATACACCATCAATGGCACTAAAATGACCTTTGCAGCTATGCGCTTCTATATGGGAGGCATTAAATTCACTCAGAGCAATGGTGATGTTATCGACCTCTCCGGCCAATATTTACTGGCGGGACCGAGCACCGGTGGCACTATTAATGAGGGGCTGGCAATTAGCAATTTAACCCGGGTACAATTTTTTATTGGAGTGGATTCCGTTACAAACATGATGTCGGAAAGTGATTTTACCAGTCGACCATCCAATGATCCATTGGGAATGCAGGATCCCTCCATGCATTGGAGCTGGAATACCGGATATCGTTTTCTGCGGGTAGATGGGAAGACCGACACCGATGGGGATGATACGCCGGAAACTGCGGTGCAATATCATCTTGGAAATAACAACATGTTGAAGAATATCGATATCAGCACTAACATTACCATGGTTGCAGGTGAAAATGATGTCTATATTCACTTCGATCTGGCCAAATTCTTTTCCGGCGTCGATCCGAGTACAGAATTAGAAACACATGTTGGCGACAATCCCGAATTGGCGGTTCGTTTGCGAGACAATCTACCTCTGGCAATCAGTGTAGATTAAGAATCAAATGGATCAGTTGGATCCTGGGTTCAAACCGTACACTATCCGGCTAGCCGTAATCTTAGCGATTTTTCTGCTTCAATCTGGTTGCGACGAATCGTCACATCCGCTAGACATTCCACCCGGATTTCCTCAGCCGGATTTTCCCTCAGACAACCTGCCTACCCGGGCCAGGATAAAGCTGGGTGAAAAACTGTTTCACGACAAAAGATTATCGCTGGACAGTACGATCTCCTGCATCAGCTGCCACTTACCGGAGAAGGCATTTACCGATGGCCGGGCAAAATCAATCGGTATTGGTGGCAGGATGGGAAAACGCAATTCACCGAGCATTTTAAATGCAGCCTATCTCAATCTGGTAAATAAAGATGGTGGGGTAAAGAAATTGGATCTTCAGGCCATCGTGCCCATTGAGGATGAAAATGAAATGGGTATTTCGCTTTTGAAAGTAGCCGAACGATTAGCCGATGATCCTGAATATGCTGACATGGCTAATGAAGCTTATGCACAACCGCTCAATCCATTTGTAATTACCCGGGCATTAGCCAGTTTTGTCCGGACACTGTATAGTGGCAGGAGTGCATATGACCGCTACCTGAATGGAGATACTAGTGCCTTGAGTCCTCTTGCCCTGGAGGGCAAGCGGCTTTTTGAAAGTCAGCGCCTCAACTGTGTTGCCTGTCATCGTGGTTTCAATCTGACGGATAACACTTTTGAAAATAACGGGTTGTACGAACACTATGAAGATAAGGGACGGATGCTCATTACCGCAGATTCATCGGACCTGGGAAAATTCAGAGTGCCCAGTTTGCGAAATATTGCAGTGACTGCCCCCTATATGCATGATGGAAGTCTTCCTGATTTGACCTCGGTTTTAGATCACTATGAAAAAAGCGGGAAAGCTCCAACGTCCAGGCAAAGTGAAAAAATAAAGCCTTTTCAGTTAGAACCTCAGGAAAGGGCGGCATTGATCGCTTTCTTATTTTCTTTGACCGATGAAGCTTATGAAATCGATTGATTCAAGCTTTTCTTCCCGGTCTGCTGCCCTATTTTCGTACTTTTACTCCAGGATAGTCCCGATTTTATGACATTATTGATCCTCTTTTTTACGATTTCAATCCTTTTCTCTTTTCTGTGTTCTGTCTGGGAAGCAGTTCTTTTAAGTGTTACTCCTACCTATGTCAAACGAAAGGTACAGGAAGGCACGGAGGCAGGAAGGTTATTGGAAGAATTTAAGAAGGACATTGATAAACCTCTTTCTTCCATTCTGACTCTTAACACTATTGCGCATACCGTTGGAGCGATCGGTGTCGGAGCTCAGGCGGGAAAAATCTATGGGGAAAACAATCTGGTCCTCTGGGGAATAGATATTGGATATGAGTCCCTGATTGCAGCATTGATGACCCTCGCCATTTTAATTCTCTCTGAAATTATCCCAAAAACCATCGGAGCCAATATGTGGCGGACTTTAGCTCCTTTTACGGCTCGCAGCCTTAAGTGGCTCATCCGGATCCTTTGGCCTTTGGTTTGGCTCAGTCAACGGATCACTCAGGGCCTTAAGAGGGATAAAGATAAGAGTGTTCTGAGCCGTGCTGATATCAGTGCTATGACCTGGGTGGGTGAGGAGACAGGAGCCCTGCATCAGAAAGAATCCACGATCATCCGTAATCTGTTGAGGTTAAAAGACCTGACGGTTCGCGACATCATGACACCCAGAACGGTTATGATGCTCGTCCCGGAATCTATGACTTGCGGAGATTTCTATGAAAAATTCAGCAAAACGCCTTTTTCCAGGATTCCGGTTTACGATGGGAAGGAGGACAACATTACCGGCATGGTGCTGAAGGATTCGATCCTCACTCAGGTGGCGGCAGACAGACATGAAGAGATACTTTCCCATATCCGGATTCCCATTAATGTTCTCAATGATTCCCTTTCGATCACGGAGGTGATGGAAAGACTTTCTAAACAGCGAGCACATCTTGCTATAGTCGTCGACGATTATGGTTCCATTTCGGGACTGGTGACCATGGAAGATGTCATGGAAACATTGCTGGGTATTGAGATCGTCGACGAGAGTGATACCGTCACCGACCTGCAGAAATTAGCCCGGGCAGAGTGGCAGAAAAGAGCCAAAGCCCTGGGAATCATCGAATAGAGGGCACCTCTCTCATCTATCGGGTGCTATCCAGCTGATTATTCAAAGTCAAGTTTATTCCAGTGCCTTTTTTGATGGTAACTCCTGCCAGATCCGGTTCTTGTATTCCCCTAACCAGGGCCATAATTTTTGCTGATCGAGATCTATTTCGGCGATCGCAATGGGGCTTTCCTCCGTACCCTCTGAAATTAGATCACCCTCCAAATCAAAGATACCGGTTCTCATGTCGTAGGTCGACGACACCAGATATACCTGATTTTCGATAGCCCGGGCCTTTGCCAGATTAAGGTTACCTCCCCAAATAGGCAGCAATATAATCTCAGCCCCTTGCCGGGCCAGTTCACGTGCGGGTTCGGGAAAAGCTACATCCCAACAGATCATCATCCCGATTCTACCGAAATCGGTGTCAAACACGGGAAAAGAACTACCTGGGGTTACTCCCCCTTCAATCTCCTCCCTGGGTAAACATACTTTGCGGTATTTTCCTGCCAAGCGTCCTTGTCGATCCAATAACACAGCAGTATTATAGACGGCATCTCCATCACTTTCCAGAATGCCGGCAACAATATAAATTGATTTCTCACCGGCGATCTTTCCTAAATACTCTGTGGTTGGACCCGGTACGGATTCTGCCACAGACACATAATTCTCGCTGGTGCCAACGAGGGTTATTCCTTCCGGAAGACATACGATGTCGGCACCCATATCTGCCGCCTGCCGGGTAAGCGCGGCAAATTCGCTACGATTTTGGTCCGGAGTAGACCTGACCGGACGATGGTGCACCGCTGCCAATTTGACCTTGCGACTTGGCATTTCCGTTCTCGCTTCCAGTGTTGGAGGGGCAAAATAGACCTTTCCATCTCCGTCCCACCGAAAAGTAAGCTCCACTTCAATACCTACGACGCCCTCTGGTACCCGGTAACTCTGCTCAAATCGGGACCAACCATCCTCGCCTTCACCAACAAGACGGGGAAACTCTTTGGGCCCCACCTGTTTATTCTCACTATCCAGCCAAATTATCGTGCTTAAAATCGAACGTCCCGGCTCCTCCACATTGCGGCTGTAGAAACTTGAGGAAAATGAAAATATGGATTCTCCATCCACTTCAAATCTGGCAAACCAACTACCATTATCCAGTCCTTCTTTATCCCCGGCGATCACTAGTGTGGGCTGTCCTTCGTGCCTGAAATCCTGCTCTATCCAATGTTGAGGTTCGATCTCCGCTCTTTGACTGCGAAAATTCCAGTGCTCAAGATGCTGGCCATTAACAGTCATGCATACCGCAAGGAGACCGAAGAGCGCAAATATTAACTTTGTTTTCATAGGTAGAAAAGTTACGAATTTTTCACAGGCGATTCAGCTTGTACCGGGAGATTTCTATTTTTATCATCCTGGATTTCGTACCCGGAAGATTAGCAAATCGAGGTAAGAATTAACAGCATGAACCATTGAACATGGATAAGAGTTCTATTGTGGAATAACTGATGCGAAGCAGAATGAGTGATAATGATGAAAAAAAGAATCGACTGGTGCTCTGGCTTAAACGCATCGGTTTTGCCGGATTTCTTTTCTTTCTGGTAAAAGGACTGGTTTGGATCTTCGTTTTTATTTTCATCAAAGGACAATTGCAATGCTGAGTATTAGTGGTCCGGAGTTGGTATTCAGGGATCAACAGGTGATCGGCTGACTACTAAATGCCCAAAGACCAATAGCTATTCCAAATTGTGGAATCGGGGAATTGTTGAAGTGTTGAATCGGACTAAATGTCCGGAACCCATGGTACCCCTGGCACTCCCTCACTGACATTCTTTCCAGCGAAAGCAATCGGTGGTATGATCATTGACCATCCCGACTGCCTGCATAAAGGCATAACAAATGGTCGATCCGGTAAATTTGAATCCACGTTTCTTAAGATCTTTGCTGAGGGCATCACTGACCCGGGTAGACGCCGGCACCTCTTTTAGTGAATTCCAATGATTAATAATCGGTTTGCCGTCTACAAACTGCCATAAATACTGATCGAAGGTTGGAAAAGTTTCCAAAAGGGTCAGAAAAGCTTTGGCATTGCTGATTACTGCATTGATTTTTAGCTTGTTACGCACAATGCCTTCATTCTGTAAGAGCGCTTCAATCTTTTTTGGAGAATATCTAATAATCTTTTCCGGATCAAAGCCATCGAAGGCTTGCCGGTAATTATCTCTCTTTTTAAGGATCGTAATCCAGCTCAATCCCGCCTGAGCTCCCTCAAGATTGATCATTTCGAAAAGTCGCCGGTCATCATGCAATGGAACTCCCCACTCTTTATCATGATAACTCAGGTAAGGCTCGGAATTACCAGCCCATGTACATCGAGCTACTTTTGTTGACATCTGCTTCTATATTCCCAAAGTCCGAATATAGAGGTAATCCGGGAAAACTGAATAGAAGCAAACAAGAGATCTTCCTACAAATGTTTAGCCAATCCAAAAGCAAACACCCAGTTGTCATAGGCATCCCATTTTACATCATACTGCAACGTTCCGAATATTTCCCATGCTCCGGGAAGCGGATATCCATATTCCAATCCTGCCCGGTTTAGCCAGAAATTTTCACCTTTGGAAAACTCCCTGCCGAAGCCGGCAAGAACAGCCCATCGTTCACTGAATTTGTAAATGCCAAGTAAAGCCGGGGCCACAGGATAAATCCGCTCAATGACCTCATGATCTTCGCCCTGTACCTCCGTGAGGATCTTGTACTCCTCAAATATCAAGTCGGTATGCAGTCCGATTCCCCAGTGGGCATTGACCTGGAATGTATAGTTGATTCCAAAGGAGGGTAATGATAACAGGCCTTTATTTCCTTCTTCATCCTGTTCGAAAAGATGGGCGTGCCCGATATCCAAAGCGATAATATGGGATGGGAAATGATGTTCTGCATGTCCGGCTGACTCCTGACTCCAGGCCATACTGGTAGAGATAAGGACCAAACCCGAACACAGCCTCAAGTAATTAATAAGCTTCATGATAAATTCAGGTGATATCGGTTTAATTGGGGAAAAGTAGAAGAAATGAATAGAAGATCTGGCGACTTATATCACCACCACTCATGATCATTGACAGCTTTCTAATTGAAGGCGATTTGGATCAGAGCCTGACTATTACCTCAGACTCTGATCATCAAGTTCACGGGTATAATCCGTGTAAAACGGGCAGCAGGAGCCGTAGCGATTTATTCTTGATCTTTCACGAAACAGCCTCGACCCGACTGGCAAGGTCCCGGTCCTACAAGCCCAAAATCAGGTCCGGTTCCTCCGGCGGTACGAATGCACCAAAAAATGGTATTGGCATCATCCAGCAAGTACCAGGGATTCTCACCCCCTTCCGGCATACCATAGGGATTTCTTGCTCTCAGATACTTACATAACCTGGGGCTATCTGCAGGTTTTTTCATACCCTTAAACTAATTCACTTAAAGCTCTGACAATGATGGACTTAAACAAGGGTATTTTGTAGCCATTCTTGGAGAGCGGTCTGGCTTGCTCCATTGCTCTTTCAGCAGCTGCCTTAATAGTTTTGTCATTCAGAGTTGCTCCCTTTAAAACCGCTTCAGCTTCGTAACTTCTTATTGGTGTGGGAGCGGCCGCCCCCAAAGCGATCCTAATGTCCTGACAAGTCTTATCGTTCATCTGTGCGACTACCGCGACATCAGCCAGTGACCAATCGTAAGATTCCCGGGCGACCTGTTTAATGTAATAGCTCCGGGTAGAGGATGATGGAGCGGGCAACTTGATCTCGGTGATGATGTCCTTTTTACCGAGTATATTCTCCCGGGCAACATCTTGAGCCGGTGATACAAAGAAATCTTCCATAGAAATTTCCCTTTCCTTCATATCCCGGTCTACAATTACCACTTTAGCACCCAGGGCCAGAAGTGCCGTAGAGATCGAAGAAGCATGCACACTGACGCAGGATCCATTATCTAAGATCGCATGGCCTTCGTTTTGTCCGGTTGTGGAATGCCGGGCAAAGCAACGGTCTCCGTTCTTTCGAAAGCAATGGTGATCGACTGATCGAAAATACCAGCAACGTGTTCTCTGAGCTATGTTCCCACCCAAGGTGGACATATTGCGTAACTGGGGCGTAGCCGCATGGGCTACTGCCATTTGCAAGGCGGGATAATTTTTCATTACCTCTTCATCGTGCTCTATATCAGCCAGCGTCACATTGGCACCGATTCGCATTCCGGCCCCTTGCTCATAATCGATTTTATCTAAACCGGGAATGTTCCGGATATTTATAATCGTCTTGGGAGCTACAAGTCCCTCTTTCAGAAAATCCAAAACATCCACACCTCCGGATTTGAAGAAAGCAGCATCTCCGGAAGGATTATAGAGTTCCTCAGATAAATTAGAATTGGCTTGTTTCAAAGCATCTTCCAAAGACTTTGCTTCATACCAACTGAATCTATTCATGATTTAAATTTTATTCGTATTTAATGCATTTAGAATACTGGCCGGAGTAATGGGAATTTCGTCTATGCGGACTCCGATGGCATTGTACACCGCATTCGCCACGGCTGCAGCGGTGGCTATGTTGGCGGGTTCGGCAATTCCATAGGCATCTGTAGATGAGAGAGCGGGATACTCCTCGACCAGAATACAATCGATTTCAGGGATTTCCATG
Source organism: Saprospiraceae bacterium (assembly GCA_020436835.1). Classification (GTDB taxonomy): domain Bacteria; phylum Bacteroidota; class Bacteroidia; order Chitinophagales; family Saprospiraceae; genus JABDMH01. Next base: position 16,613 of record JAGQWZ010000233.1, read on the forward strand.
GCATAAGGCAATTTATACTGGTCGACATTTGCATTGATAAAATGACCGGTAGAATTGTCCA